>NZ_JACAOM010000015.1:0-223689 GCF_013386245.1 Pseudomonas sp. 21615526
GCCTTACGCCCCGCCCCGAGCCGCGGTTGGCGAGAACCTGCCGGAGTTTTCCACCCTTAAGGTATTCACCGTCAACGGCCGGATCGGACGCCTGCGCTTCCTGGCGTGGACGCTGGTGCTGAGCGTGGTGATCCTCCTCGTCTCAAGCGTGTTCTTCACCGTCGGACTTGGTATCGCTGCGGTCTCTCCGACGATTGCCATGGTCATTGGCTTCCTGGTGGGGATTGCCATACTCGTGGCCGCTGTGTGGGTCAGCGTACAGATCACCGTGCAGCGCCTGCATGACCTGGGCTGGTCCGGCTGGCTGTGGTTCCTGCACCTGGTGCCCTTCGTTGGCAGCATCTTCCCGATCCTGCTGATGGTCCTCCCCGGTAACACGGGCGCAAACCAGTACGGCGCGCCACCACCGCGTAACTCCACTGCGGTGAAAATCCTCTCCGCATTGTGGCTCGCATTCATTCCGCTGGTATTTGCCGGCGCGGTGTTGGTTGGCATGAGCGGCTACCTGGATCAACTGGAAAGCGATGTAGGTGGCAGCTACGAAAGCAGCTCCATCAACTCCGATGACGACAGCGACCAGGCCACCACCGTCGATGAAGTCGATGTGCAAAGTGCTGACGACACAGCCGAACCTGTAGACTCTACGCAACAGTGAAAAACGCCCGACGCCTGTGACGCCTCTGTCACAGGCCCGGTAGCGTTGCGATGGAGAAACGCATGACCCGTTACGCTCTGATCACCGGTGCCTCCAGCGGCATCGGCCTGGCCTTGGCCGAAGCACTGGCCCGTCGCGGCCGCAGCTTGATTCTGGTGGCCCGCCAGCGTGATCAGTTGGAAAGCATTGCAATCGAATTGACTCAGCGCTTCGGCGTCGAGGTGCTGTTCCGCGCCTGTGACCTGGGCGAGCCCCTGCGGCTCTCCGGGTTCCTGCTGGAACTGGAAGAAGGCGAGCGGCAGATCGACCTGCTGGTCAACTGCGCCGGCATCGGTACCAGCGGCCCGTTCCTGGCGCAGGACTGGATGACCGAGCAGGACCTGATGGAGGTCAACATCCTCGCCCTGACCCGCATGTGCCACGCACTCGGCAACGCCATGGCCCTGCACGGCGGCGGGCAGATTCTCAACGTCGCGTCGGTTGCCGCGTTCCAACCCGGCCCATGGATGAGCACTTACTACGCCAGCAAGGCCTACGTGCTGCACTTTTCCGAAGGCTTGCGCGAGGAACTGAAGACCTGCGGCATCAAGGTTTCCGTTCTTTGCCCCGGCCCGACCCGCACCGCATTCTTCGGCACCGCCCAAATGGACACCGCCAAGCTGGATCGCAGCCAACAGTTGATGAGCCCGGAAGAAGTCGCGCTCTACACCGTGCGTGCGCTGGCCAAGAACAAAGCCATCATCATTCCCGGCCGGCGTAATCGCTGGCTGGCGTTCAGCCCGCGCCTGAGCCCGCGCTGGCTGACCCGCAAGATTGCCGGCGCGATCAACAAGGCCTATTGCCCGCGCTGATCGCCTGAGTACACTCACCCTGCACTTTCACAATGGAGAAACAGCTGTGGATACTCTGTTCACCAAGATCATCAACAGAGAAATACCCGCGAAGATCATCTACGAGGATGACCAGGTCCTGGCCTTCCACGACATCGCGCCAATGGCACCCGTGCATTTCCTGGTGATTCCGAAAAAGCCGATCCGCACCCTCAACGACCTCACCGAGGAAGACAAGGCGCTGGCCGGGCATATCCTGTTCACCGCCCAGCGCCTGGCGGTTGAGCAAGGCTGTGAAAAGGGCTTCCGTGTGGTGATGAACTGCAACGAAGATGGCGGACAGACCGTTTATCACATCCACATGCATGTTCTGGGTCAACGCCAGATGAACTGGCCGCCGGGCTGAGCACTACCTGTGGCGAGGCAGCTTGCTGTGGCGAGGGAGCTTGCTCCCGCTGGGCTGCGTAGCAGCCCCAAAAACGAAAGCGCTGCGTACTCCAGCGCGAGCAAGCTCCCTCGCCACACAAGCAATTTGACCCAGCGCAAACGCTTCCCCCTCTCTTGCGGTAAACTGGCCGCCGAGATTCTTCCCGGAGGTCAGCATGACTACCCAACGTCACTACTCGCCGATTGATCGTCTGTTGCTGCAAGCCGATACGGCCATGCGCACGCTGCTGCCATTCAGCGGCCAACCGCACCGCCCGTCGCCCGCCATCGTGCGGCCCGAAGCGCAGATGAGCGAGACCGACACCCGCCACGTCGCCGGCCTGATGCGTATCAACCATACCGGTGAGGTCTGTGCCCAGGCGCTGTACCAGGGCCAGGCCCTGACCGCCAAGCTGCCGCAAGTGCGCGCTGCGATGGAACATGCCGCCGAAGAAGAAATCGATCACCTGGCCTGGTGCGAACAACGCATTCGCCAGTTGAACAGCCATCCGAGCGTGCTGAACCCGCTGTTCTACGGCTTATCGTTTGGCATTGGTGCGGTGGCCGGGCTGATCAGCGACAAAGTCAGCCTGGGTTTTGTGGCCGCCACCGAGCATCAGGTGTGCAAACACCTCAATGAACACCTCGAGCAACTGCCGGCTGAAGACGAAAAGTCCCGGGCGATTCTTGAGCAGATGCGCATTGATGAAGAACATCACGCCGAAAGCGCGCTGGACGCGGGCGGCTTCCGGTTCCCGGCACCGGTGAAATTTGGCATGAGCCTGCTGGCCAAGGTCATGACCAAAAGCACGTACCGCATCTAGTTTCAGCAGAAAACAAAAAAGGGCGCTATCAAGCGCCCTTTCTTTTTGCCTGCCGATTGAAGAATCAGCCCAACTCAATGATCTCGTAATCATGAGTGATGGCAACGCCCGCAGCGCCCAGCATGATCGAGGCCGAGCAGTACTTCTCTGCCGACAACTCGATGGCCCGCTTGACCTGGGCTTCTTTAAGCGCCCGGCCCTTGACGACAAAGTGCATGTGGATCCTGGTAAACACCTTCGGGTCTTCGGTGGCACGCTCGGCTTCCAGGAATGCTTCGCAGCTTTCCACCGCCTGGCGGGACTTCTTCAGGATGCTCACCACATCGAAATTGCTGCAACCGCCTACACCGAGCAGGAGCATTTCCATCGGGCGTACGCCCAGGTTGCGGCCACCGGCTTCCGGCGGGCCGTCCATGACCACCACGTGGCCACTGCCCGACTCACCGAGGAACATGGCTTCGCCCGCCCATTGGATGCGTGCCTTCATCGCCCAGACTCCACTGCTAAAAAAGGGTCGCCAGCTTAGCACAGCACTTTGGGCCGGCAGCGTTTCCCATGAAAGCGATCAACAGCAGGGTTTGCTGGGTAAATTCCCTAATGAAGTCAGAATGTGTCTGTTAAGCTGGCGCCAAATCAATGGCGCATTGCCATCCATTGGATGATGTAGCTTAGCCGTTGATCGCGCTGGATAAAAAAACAAGCTCACCAACACCGTGCAGTCTTTTCGGGATACAACCATGGTTGCTATTACTCCCACACCCAAAATCAAGAACCTCGACAAACTGCTGATGCATTGTCAGCGCCGGCGTCATCCGGCCAAGCACAACATCATCTGCGCGGGCGAGCGCTCGGAATCCCTGTTCTTCATTATCAAAGGCTCGGTCACCATCCTGATCGAGGATGACGATGGTCGCGAAATGATCATCGCCTACCTCAATACCGGTGATTTCTTCGGTGAACTCGGGCTTTTCGAACAAGCCGGCAAGGAACAGCAACGCAGTGCCTGGGTGCGGGCCAAGGTCGAATGCGAAGTCGCCGAGATCAGCTATACGAAATTTCGCGAACTGGCCCAGCAGGATCCCGACATTCTGTACGCCCTGAGCGGCCAGATCGCACAGCGCCTGAGAGACACCACGCGCAAAGTCGGCGACCTGGCGTTCTTCGACGTCACCGGCCGGGTTGCCCGCTGCCTGCTGGAGTTGTGCAAGCAACCGGACGCAATGACCCATCCCGACGGGATGCAGATCAAGATCACCCGCCAGGAAATCGGGCGGATCGTCGGTTGCTCAAGGGAAATGGTTGGCCGTGTGCTCAAGGACCTGGAGGAACGCAACCTGGTGCATGTCAAAGGCAAGACCATGGTGGTCTTCGGTACGCGTTAAACCGGCAGGAAACTCGCAAGCATCTGACGGTACAACGTATCAAGCCGGGCAATCGCATCTGGCGCCGCAAAGGCTTCGTGCAGGGCGATGTGGCTTTCGGCGCGCACCCGTTGTTCCAGGCCGCATGCTTCATTGAAGCGATTGACCGCGGCGATCAATTCGACGCGATCGTCATCCAGCAGCAACGCACCATGCACCAACCCCACCGGGCGCCCGCCACTCTGGCGCCAGCGCTGGGCGGTACCGACCATTTTGCGACCATCAAGGTTGACGTTGTAGCGACCGTCGCAAAACGCACCGTCGATCTCGCCCACCGACGCGTTGCCACCCAACTCGGTCAGCAGGTCGCAAATCGGCTGGCACAGACGCTGGTAGCCGATTTCGATACGGCCCTGGTCGCCTTCACTGCGTGGTGGCGCGTAGACCAACGCGATATTGACCGTGGCTGCCGATTGCGGGACAGGCTCACCGCCCGTTTCCCGCAGCAGCACCGGCCAACCGGCGTCTGCCGACACCTGGCTGGCGGTCTCGAATGCCGGAAGGCGGCTCAAACGACGAGGCATCACCAACGCTTGATCGCTGGGCTGCCAGAACAGCAGGCCGAACGGTTGCTCGCCGGCACAGACCGCGGCGAGCAAATCCTGCTCGGCCTTAAGGCCTGCCTCGACCGTCATCGCCACCGGCTGGGTCATCATCAATCCAGGGTCGAGCCACTGACGGCAACGCCACGCTCCGGGAAGAACAGGCGCTGCAATTCAGCCCCCGGGTTCTCGGCACGCATGAAGGTTTCGCCGACGAGGAACGAGTACACGCCGCTGATTTCCATCAGTTCCACATCGGCGCGATTGACGATGCCGCTTTCGGTGATCACCAACCGGTCGCGCGGGATGCGCGGCAACAGGTCGAGGGTGTTTTCCAGGCTGACTTCGAAGGTGTGCAGGTTGCGGTTGTTGACGCCCACCAACGGTGTGTCGAGGGTTTTCAACGCGCGTTCCAGTTCATCACCGTCGTGCACTTCCACCAGCACATCGAGGCCAACACTTTTGGCCACGGCTGCCAGTTCGGCCATCTTCACGTCATCCAGTGCGGAGACGATCAACAGCACGCAATCGGCGCCCAAGGCACGGGCTTCGACGATCTGGTAAGGGTCGACCATGAAGTCCTTGCGGATCACCGGCAGCGAACACGCCGCACGTGCTTGCTGCAGGTACAGGTCGGCACCCTGGAAATAGTCGATATCGGTCAACACCGAGAGGCACGTCGCGCCGCCCTTCTCGTAGCTTTTGGCGATGTCTTCAGGGATGAAGATCTCGCGAATCACGCCCTTGCTCGGCGAAGCCTTCTTGATTTCAGCGATAACGGCCGGCTGTTTTTCCTTGGCCTGCTTGATCAGCGCATTGGCGAACCCACGCGGTGCATCAGCGGTTTTCGCCAGGCCTTCCAGCTCAGCCAGGCTGACCCGGGCACGGCGCTCGGCGACTTCTTCTGCCTTGCGGGCCAGGATTTTTTCCAGAACGGTCGGAACACTCATCCTTCATTCTCCACTTTGAACACCGCAGTAAACGCACCCAGTTCTTCGAGCTTTTCGCGCGCCAGCCCGGTATGCAATGCATCATGAGCGAGGGCAACACCCTCTTTAAGACTGTAGGCGTGATCCGCGGCGTACAGCGCCGCACCGGCGTTGAGCACAATCATTTCTGCGGCTTTCTGGCCGTTTTCGGTCTTGCGGCGTCCCAGGGCATCGCGAATCAGTTCAAGGGAGGCTGCCGGGCTTTCTACGGCCAGGCCGTGCAGGCTCTGGCTTTTCATGCCGAGGTCTTCTGGCTCGACCCAATACTCGGTGACCTGGTCGTTCTTCAGCTCCGCCACGAAGGTCGGTGCTGCCAGGCTGAACTCGTCGAGGCCATCCTTGGAATGCACCACCAGCACGTGCTTGCTGCCCAGGCGCTGCAGGACTTCAGCCAATGGCCGGCACAGCGCCTGGCTGAACACGCCCACTACCTGATGCTTCACACCGGCCGGATTCGTAAGCGGGCCGAGCATGTTGAACAGGGTACGCAAGCCCAAGTCCTTGCGCGGGCCGGCGGCGTGTTTCATCGCGCCGTGATGGGACTGGGCAAACATGAAGCCGATGCCGACATGATCGATGCAGCGCGCCACTTGTACCGGGGTCAGGTTCAGGTAGATACCTGCTGCTTCCAGCAAATCGGCGCTGCCGCTTTTACCCGACACCGCGCGGTTACCATGCTTGGCCACGGTGCAGCCGGCAGCGGCCACCACAAAGGAAGAAGCCGTCGACACGTTGAAAATGTTCGCACCGTCGCCGCCGGTGCCGACCACGTCGACCACGCCGTCGAGGGTCTTGAGTTCAACCTTGTCGGCCAGCTCACGCATGACCGACACAGCGCCGACGATTTCGTCAATGCTCTCGCTCTTCATGCGCATGGCCATCATGAACGCGCCGATCTGCGCGTCGGTGCATTGACCGGTCATGATCTCGCGCATCACATCGCTCATTTCAGCGGTGCTCAGGTCCAGATGGCCGACGATACGGCTCAGGGCAGTCTTGATATCCATGAAAAGTCCTTAGCGCGTGCCGCCGCTCTGCTTGAGAAAGTTAGCGAACAGCTCGAAGCCCTGCTCGGTCAAAATCGATTCCGGGTGAAATTGCACCCCTTCGACGTTCAGTGTCTTGTGACGCAGGCCCATGATCTCGTCGACCGAGCCATCTTCCAGCTGGGTCCAGGCCGTCAGCTCAAGGCACTCGGGCAGGGTTTCACGCTTGACCACCAGCGAGTGGTAGCGGGTTACCGTTACCGGCAGGTTCAAACCCTGGAATACGCCCTGGTCCTTGTGAAATACCGGGCTGGTCTTGCCGTGCATTACCTGGCGGGCGCGGACGACGTCGCCACCGAAGGCCTGGCCGATGGACTGATGGCCCAGGCACACGCCCAGGATCGGCAGCTTGCCGGCAAAGTATTGGATGGCTTCGAGGGAGATGCCCGCTTCGGTCGGCGTACACGGGCCTGGGGAGACGACGATGCGTTCAGGGTTCAACGCGGCGATCTGGGCCACGGTCAATTCGTCGTTGCGCACCACCTTGACCTCGGCGCCGAGTTCGCCCAGGTACTGCACAACGTTGTAGGTAAAGGAGTCGTAGTTATCAATCATCAGCAACATGTGGGTTAAAACCTCTTGAATTCACTGACTTCTAATGACGGCCTTCCAAGGGAGTGACCCGCTGCCAGACGCACTTTCCGGTTGCCGGGGTTGGCCGGCAAGGGGCGTTTAACAGAGGGTGAAGAAGGCAAATCGGTACAGGTCCGGCGGGGCCGGTAGAGAAAAGTTAGGCGCGCCAACGCCAACGGGCGTGTGCCTTGACTACTCGCATCAAGAGTTTGCTGATGATCAACACGGGGAGGGTCTCATTCATACGTTCAGGCACAGTAACGTAGCCTCGCCAACGGTGCAATATCGAGCCGCAAATACGGGGGAAACTGCCCGACTGATAATTGGCGTCAAACTTTTCAGAACCCTTCCAAGGGCGCTACAGTCACAGTGCTGACAAAAAACAAAATCATGGACGGACTCATGACCAAGATGCCCTATTTCACCCCCATCGTCGGCTGCCTCTTGGCGCTGGCATGCTCGCAAGCCTTCGCCGCGCCCTCGCCTTATTCGACGATGGTCGTTTTCGGTGACAGCCTGGCCGACGCCGGTACATTTGCCGACCCTGGCGCACCGGGCTCAACCTATCGCTTCACCAACCGCACCGGCCCGCAATACTTCGACGGCAGCGGCGAAAGCACATCGCTGATCTCCTCGACGTTATTGGGCGGCAAGCTGGGGGTTGCCCCGGGCGACCTGAATGCCTCGACCTCGCCGGAGCGCGCCGCGCTGGGCCAGCCAGACGGCAATAACTGGGCCGTCGGCGGCTACACCACCCAACAGATCTACGATGCCATCACCGGTAACTCCACCGTCACCGACAGTGACACCGGGCAGGTATTGCGTACACGTCCCGGATACCTGGCATCAACGGGGGGCCGAGCCGACCCCAACGCGTTGTACTTTCTCTCCGGCGGCGGCAATGACTTCCTCGACGGCCTGGTCCTCAGCCCCGACCAGGCCTCGGCCGCAGCCGGGCGCCTGGCCGACAGCGCCCAGGCGCTGCAACAGGCTGGCGCCCGTTATGTAATGGTATGGATGCTGCCGGACCTGGGCCTGACACCTGCCGTCAATGGCACCCCGCTCCAAGGGGCCGTCAGCACCCTGGCAGGCGCGTTCAACCAGACCCTGGTACAGCGCCTGTCGCAAATCGATGCGCAGATCATCCCGCTGAACATTCCGTTGCTGCTCAAGGAAACCTTTGCCGATCCCGGGCGTTTTGGTTTTGCCACCGACCAGAACCTCAACCAGACGTGCTTCAGTGGCACCACCTGCAGGAATCCGGTGTATGGCGTCGGCGGCACCAATCCGGACCCGACCAAGCTGATTTACAACGACACCGTGCACCCGACCGAGGCCGGCCAGGCACTGATCGCCGACTACGCGTATTCGCTGCTGGCAGCCCCCTGGGAAATCACCCTGCTTCCGGAAATGGCCCAAGGCACCTTGCGCGCCCATCAGGATTCATTGCGCAACCAATGGCAAGCCGACTCCGGTAGCTGGCAGGCCGTGGGCCAATGGCGGGCGATTGTCGACGCTGGCGGCCAGCACCTGGACTTCGATGACCAGAACAGCTCGGCCAGCGGTGACGGCAGCGGCTATAACCTGAACATCGGTGGCAGCTACAGGCTCAATGACGAGTGGCGCGTGGGTGTGGCAGCAGGCTTCTATCGCCAGAGTCTTGAGGCTGGCGCCAGCGATTCGGACTACAAGCTCAACAGCTACCTGGGCACCGCGTTCGCCCAGTATCAGGAAGATCACTGGTGGGCCGACGCCGCATTGACCGGCGGCAAACTGGACTTCGACAACCTCAAGCGCAAGTTCGCCCTGGGCATCAGCGAAGGCACCGAGAAAGGCGACACCGACGGCTGGCTATGGGCATTGAGCGCACGGGTTGGGTATGACATCGCCGAGCCGAACAGCGAGTGGCACTTCTCACCCTTTATCAGCGCTGACTATTCGCGGGTCGAGGTGAATGGTTATTCGGAGAAAGATGCCCGTTCCACCGCGCTGACGTTTGATGACCAACAGCGCGACTCCAAGCGTTTGGGAATCGGATTACAAGCCAACTACCGCTTCACCCCGCAAACCCTGGTGTTTGGCGAAGTGGCCCACGAGCACGAGTTTGAAAACGATACGCAGCGAGTGGGCATGTCCCTCAACAGCGTGCCGGGGATTGATTTCAAACTGGACGGCTACACGCCACGCAGCAATTCGGATCGCTTGAACCTGGGGATTACCCACAAGGTGACCAAGGACCTGGCGTTGAACGCGGCCTATAACGTGAAAAAGGATGACAACTTTACCCAGCAAGGGCTGAGTGTCGGGGTGAGTCTGGATTTCTGACTCGGACTTGAAACTGACAAATACCAAATGTGGGAGCGGGCTTGCTCGCGAAAGCGGTGCGACAGTCACCTTATATATCGACTGATACATCGCCTTCGCGAGCAAGCCCGCTCCCACATTTTTGATCTACGTTTGACTTCAGTCCTGCGG
Organism: Pseudomonas sp. 21615526; assembly: GCF_013386245.1. NCBI lineage: Bacteria > Pseudomonadati > Pseudomonadota > Gammaproteobacteria > Pseudomonadales > Pseudomonadaceae > Pseudomonas > Pseudomonas sp. 21615526. The sequence goes on from NZ_JACAOM010000015.1 coordinate 9,782, forward strand.
GGTCTGCTCAGCCAACGCCACCGCACGGAACATCGCCCGGCGCTTGTTCAGCGTCTCTTCCCATTCCAGGGCCGGTACCGAGTCGGCCACAATCCCGCCGCCCGCCTGCACGTGCAGTTCGCCGTCCTTGATCACCGCCGTACGGATCGCGATCGCAGTGTCCATATTGCCGTTCCAGGCGAAATACCCCACCGCGCCGCCATACACACCACGCTTCACCGGCTCCAGCTCGTCGATGATTTCCATCGCGCGAATCTTCGGCGCGCCCGACAAGGTGCCCGCCGGCAGGATCGCCCGCAGTGCATCCATCGCCGTCAACCCGGCCTTCAGCTCGCCGGTGACGTTGGACACGATGTGCATCACGTTGGAGTAACGCTCGATCACCATCTTCTCGGTGAGCTTCACCGAACCGATTTCCGAGACACGCCCGGTGTCGTTGCGGCCCAGGTCGATCAGCATCAAGTGCTCGGCGATTTCCTTGTCGTCGCTCAACAGGTCCTGTTCCAGCGCCAGGTCGGCCTCTTCGGTCGCACCGCGAGGGCGGGTGCCGGCAATCGGGCGCACGGTGATCAGGTTGTCTTCGACCCGCACCAGCACTTCCGGCGAACTGCCCACGACGTGGAAGTCGCCAAAGTTGAAGAAGTACATGTACGGCGTCGGGTTGAAGCAGCGCAGCGCCCGGTACAAATCAATCGGCGCGGCCTTGAAGTCGATGGACATGCGTTGCGACGGCACCACCTGCATGCAGTCACCGGCAAGGATATATTCCTTGATGGTATCGACCGCACGCTCGTAGTCATCCTGGGTAAAGCTGGAGCGGAATACCGGGTCAGCCGCCGGTGGACGGCTGAGGTCCAGGCCGCGACGCGGGGTGATCGGCTGGCGCAGTTTTTCCAGCAGCGCTTCCAGGCTCGCCTGGCCTTGCTCGAACGCATCGGCCTGGGAAGGATCCGCCAACACGATAGCGTGCATCTTGCCCGCGAGGTTGTCGAACACCACCACCGCGTCGGAAACCATCAGCAGAATGTCCGGCACGCCCAACGGATCGGGGTTCGGGGATTTGCCCAGGCGTTTTTCCACGTAGCGCACGCAGTCGTAGCCGAAGTAACCCACCAGGCCGCCGTTGAAGCGCGGCAGGCCGGCGATGGTCGGCACGTTGTAGCGCGCCTTGAATTCCTCGACGAAGGCCAGCGGGTCTTCCACATCGTGACTTTCGATCTCGACGCCGTCCAGGGTGATGCTCACATGGTGATCATGTACCCGCAGCACCGTGCGGCACGGCAGGCCGATGATCGAATAACGGCCCCATTTCTCGCCGCCCTGCACCGACTCCAGCAGATAGGAGTTGGGCTCGTCGGCCAGTTTCAGGTAGATCGACAGCGGGGTGTCGAAGTCGGCCAGGGTTTCGCAGGCCATGGGGATACGGTTGTAGCCGGCAGCGGCCAAACGCAGGAATTCTTCGCGGATCATGAGGTGCCTCGTGGCTTGAGGGTCTAACGGTCAGGTGTGCAAACGTGCCGCAGCGCGGCGAGGATCAGTCAGGCGCGCCAACGCCAGCGGGCCAGGGCCTTGATGACTTTCATCCAGAGTTTGCGAGTGACCACCACGATGGGATTTCCAGAAGGGGATGGAACAGCGTCGGGCAACGTTATCTCAGCGCCCGTTCCCAAGCAACCGGGGATTAACAGGCGCAGGTCATCAATCACCAGCGCCGGGGATTCTTCGGCAATCGGCCGGCCATGGTTGTAGCCGTAACTCAAGGCCACGCACTTGACCCCCGCCGCTTTCGCCGCCAGCACATCACTGCGCGAATCGCCGACAAACAGCGATTGGGACGCCGGGATATTGGCCATTTTCATCACGAAGAACAGCGCGGCCGGGTCGGGCTTCTTCTGCGGCAAGGTATCGCCGCCGATGATCCAGCGGAAATACCGGCCGATCTTCATCTGGTCCAACAGCGGTGCGACGAAACGCTCCGGCTTGTTGGTGATCAGGGCCATTTCCACGCCCTGCTTGTGCAGCCATTTCAGGGTGTCGCGCACGCCGGGATAAACCACGGTCAGTTCGTGGCCGTTTTCGTAGGCCACGTTGAACAGCTCAAGCGCATGCTCGGCTTCCACATCATCGACACCCTCGGCCTCGATATTGTTGGCCAAGGCCCGACGCACCAGCATCTGCGCGCCATTGCCGACCCACTCGCGCACCGACTCGATACCCGCCGGCTTGCGCCCCAGCTTGAGCAGCATCTGGTCCACCGCCGCGGCCAGGTCCGGCACTGAATCGATCAACGTACCGTCCAGATCGAACATCACCAGCCGTGGCAGTTTGCCGGGGAACAGTTGCTCAAAGCCACTCATGGACGCGCCAGCGCCAGTTCTGCACGCATCTTGGCGATCACTTCCTGATAGTCCGGGGCATTGAAGATTGCCGAACCGGCCACAAAGGTGTCGGCACCGGCCGCGGCGATTTCGCGGATGTTGTTGACGTTGACACCACCGTCGATCTCCAGGCGGATATCACGGCCCGACGCATCGATCAGCGCCCGCGCTTCACGCAGCTTGTTAAGAGTGCCGGGGATGAACTTCTGCCCGCCGAAGCCCGGGTTGACGCTCATCAGCAACACCATGTCGACTTTGTCCATCACGTACTCAAGCACGCTCAGCGGAGTGGCCGGGTTGAATACCAGGCCCGCCTTGCAACCGCCCTCGCGGATCAGTTGCAGGGTGCGGTCCACGTGCAACGTGGCTTCCGGGTGGAAGGTGATGTAGGTCGCGCCGGCTTCGATGAAGTCACCGACGATGCGGTCCACCGGGCTGACCATCAAGTGCGCATCGATAGGCGCGGTCACGCCGTATTTACGCAGGGCGGCGCAGACCATCGGACCAATGGTCAGGTTCGGCACATAGTGGTTGTCCATGACATCGAAGTGAACGAAGTCGGCACCGGCGGCCAACACCTTGTCCACTTCCTCGCCCAGGCGGGCGAAGTCGGCGGAGAGAATCGATGGAGCAATGACGAAGGGCTGCATGACGCACCTTTTTGAGCTAAATCACGATGGCGCGCATTGTATACCTCATGCTTTGCCGCGCGCACCGTGACCTCGCTCAATGGTTAATAAGCTGCCCGGTAGATTTTCTCGATATCCGCGGCGCTGAGCTTGCGCGGATTGTTGCGCATCAGGCGCTCGATCCCCGCCGCTTCTACCGCCATGGCCGGGATCGCATCTTCAGGCACACCGAAGCTGCGCAGGCCGGACGGAATCTCGACTGCGGCACACAGTCGCGTCATCGCATCGACGGCCTGGTCGGCGGCATCCACCGCACTCAACCCCGTGATATTCACGCCCATGGCCTCGGCAATCTCCTGCATGCGCTCCACACACGCCAGCTTGTTCCAGTGCATCACGTAGGGCAGCAGCAAGGCATTGCTTACGCCGTGGGCGATATTGAAACGCCCGCCCAACGGGTAGGCCAACGCATGCACCGCGCCCACGCCGGCATTCCCGAACGCCATCCCGGCCATCAGGCTGGCGGTGGCCATGTCGTCCCGGGCCTCAAGGTTGGCGGGGTTGGCGTAGGCCTTGGGCAACGCCTTGGCAATCAGTTTGATCGCCCCGATGGCCAGTGCATCGGTGATCGGCGATGCATTCAGCGACAGGTAGGATTCGATGGCGTGCACCAATGCGTCCACCCCACTGGCGGCGGTGACGCTGCGCGGGCAAGTCAGGGTCATCTGCGGGCTGATCAGGGCCACGTCCGGCAGCAGGTAATCGCTGACGATGCCTTTTTTCAGTTGCGCGACCTTGTCCGACAGAATCGCCACGTTGGTCACCTCCGAACCGGTGCCGGCCGTGGTGGGAATCGCGATCAGCGGCGGGCCTTTGCGCGGCACCTGGTCCACGCCGAACAGGTCGGCCAGGGCGCCATGGTAACCGGCGTAGGCCGCCACGCTCTTGGCGATGTCGATGGCACTGCCGCCGCCGACGCCGATCAGGCCGTCATGCCCGCCTTCGCGGTAGACGCGCATGCAGTCCTCGACGATGGCGATTTCCGGGTCGGGCAGCACGCGGTCGAAAATCTCGTAGGTCCGTTCGCCCAGGTGTTCCAGCGCCAGCGCCACGGTGCCGGACTTGACCAGTGCCGCATCGGTGACAATCAGCGGGTTGTCGACATCCAGCCGCGTCAGCTCGGCGGCCAGTTGCTCGATGGCGCCTGGGCCGGTGAGCAGTTTGTGGGCGATCTTGAATGAGGAAGTACTCATGTGCGCGGCCTCTTATCAGTTATGGGCTGGCACAAGACTAGCTGACTTGGGCTGGTTGTCTTGCATTCAGCTACTGAATAGACACAAACCCAATGTGGGAGCGGGCTTGCTCGCGAAGGCGGTAGGCCAGTCGATATCTCTGTTGACTGACACACCGCCTTCGCGAGCAAGCCCGCTCCCACATTTTGATCTCTGTTTGGCTTTAGACCTGGGCCGTACGCAGTTTCTCGCTGCGCCCGCGCAGCCATTCCAGGGTCAGCAACAACACCACCGAGAACGCAATCAACAAGGTGGCCGCGGCGGCAATGGTAGGGCTGAGGTTTTCACGGATGCCGCTGAACATCTGCCGTGGCAAGGTTGCCTGCTCGGGCCCGGCGAGGAACAGCGTCACCACCACTTCATCGAACGAGGTGGCAAAGGCGAACAGCGCCCCGGAGATCACCCCCGGGGCAATCAATGGCAAGGTCACCCGACGAAACGCCGTCAGCGGTGACGCGCCCAGGCTGGCCGCCGCCCGCACCAGGTTATGGTTGAACCCCTGCAAGGTCGCCGACACGGTGATGATCACAAACGGCACGCCCAGCACCGCGTGCACCACGATCAGCGAGAAGAAGCTGTTGCCCAGGCCCAGCGGCGCGAAGAACAGGTAACTGGCCACACCGATAATCACCACGGGCACTACCATCGGCGAAATCACCAGGGCCATCACCAGCGCCTTGCCGGGAAAGTGCCCCCGGGTCAGGCCAATCGCCGCCAGCGTGCCGAACACCATCGCCAGCACTGTAGCCGCCGGAGCCACGATGATGCTGTTCTTCAGGGCGCGCATCCATTCCGCCGAACCGAAGAAATCCTGGTACCAGTGCAGCGAGAAACCTTGCAGCGGGTAGACCAGGAAACTTCCACTGTTGAACGACAGCGGGATGATCACCAGCACCGGCAAGATCAGGAACAACAGGATCAGGCCGCAGAGGATCCGCAAGCTGTAGAACCAGACCCGTTCCACGGGCGACATATAAGGGCTCAGCATCGCAACGGTCTCCTTAGCTCAGGCGCAGGCGGCTGGCGCCCACCAGCCAGTTGTAGATCAGGTACAGCACCACGGTGGCCAGCAGCAACAAGCCGCCCAAGGCCGTGGCCATGCCCCAGTTGATGCTGGTGTTGGTGTAGAAGGCCACGAAGTAGCTGACCATCTGGTCGTTCGGGCTGCCCAGCAAGGCCGGGGTGATGTAGTAGCCAATCGCCAAAATGAACACCAACAAGCAGCCGGCACCAACGCCTGCGTAGGTCTGCGGGAAGTACACGCGCCAGAAGCTGGCGAATGGGTGGCAGCCCAGGGAGATTGCCGCCCGCATGTAGGTGGGCGAGATGCCTTTCATCACGCTGTAGATCGGCAAAATCATGAAGGGCAGCAGAATGTGCACCATGGAGATGTAGACCCCCAGCCGGTTGAACACCAACTCGACGGGTTTATCGATCAGCCCCATGCCCATCAGCGCGCTGTTGATCAAGCCGCCGGACTGCAGCAACACGATCCAGGCCGCCACGCGCACCAGCACCGAGGTCCAGAACGGCAGCAGCACCAGGATCATCAGCAAATTGCTTTGCCGCGCCGGCAAGTTGGCCAGCAGGTAAGCCAACGGATAGGCCAGCAGCAGGCAGCACACGGTGATGACCAGGCCCATCCAGAACGTACGGGCGAAGATATCGAGGTAGATCGCCTGGTCCGGGGTGGCCGGGGCGATTTCGCCGAGGTCGTCGATGCGGTGATCGACGGCGGCCAGCAAGTAGTATGGCGTGAGGCTGCTGGTGTTGCGCCGGATCGCCTGCCAGTACGCCGGGTCGCCCCAGCGTTCGTCGAGGTTTTCCAGCGCTTCTTTATAGGAGGCAGGCGCTTCGGTGAACGGCAGCGCCCGCGCGGTTTTCGTCAGCAGGCTGCGATAGCCCGCCAGCTCCATGTTCAAGCGTTTGGAGAGGTCGCCCAGGGTCGAGTTTTTCCGGGCTTCGCCCAGGTCCTCGCTGATGGCCTGGTACACCGGCTCGCCGGGCAGGCCACGACCGTCCCAGGCCGTCACCGCCACCACCGTGCGCGGCAGGCCGCCCACCACTTCCGGGTTGCCGACGCTTTTGTAGAGCAGCGCCACAATCGGTACCAGGAACACCAGCAGCAAAAACACCACCAATGGCGCGATCAGGGCCTGGGCCTTCCAGCGGTTGAGCCGCTCGGCACGCGCCAGGCGCTGTTTCAGGGTGGGGCTGGGAATGGCGAGGGCCATGGCGAACTCCGGATCGTAAAAAAGAATGCAGACCTGTGAAGGCCCACACCTGTGGCGAGGGGGCTTGTCCCCCGTTGGGCTGCGCAGCAGCCCCAGTAAAGCCACTGTGGTTTATTAGACTGACCGCGGTGGCTGGTTTTGGGGCCGCTTCGCAGCCCAACGGGGGACAAGCCCCCTCGCCACAAAAAGCCCATCCACCCTGGGTGCGGTGGTTACTTGGCAGCCCAGGAATTGAAGCGCTGCTCCAGTTGCTCACCGTTATCCGCCCAGAAGCTCACGTCGATCTGCACCTGGTTGGCGATGTTTTCCGGGGTAGTCGGCATATCCTTCAGGATGTCCTTCGCCAGCAACGGTACCGCCTGGGTATTGGCCGGGCCGTAGGCGATGTTTTCCGAATAGGTCTTCTGCTGCTGCGGCTGCACCGAGAAGGCGATGAACTTCTTCGCCGCGTCAGCACGGTCCTTGGCCAGGCCTTTTGGAATGGCCCAGGCGTCGAAATCGTAGATCCCGCCGTTCCACACCACTTTCAAATTGCTTTCTTTCTGCACGGCAGCGATCCGGCCGTTGTAGGCAGAACTCATCACCACGTCGCCAGAAGCGAGGTACTGCGGCGGTTGGGCGCCCGCTTCCCACCACTGGATATACGGCTTGAGCTCATCGAGCTTCTTGAACGCACGGTCCTGGCCATCTTTGCCGGCCAGCACCTTGTACACATCCTTCGGCGCCACACCGTCAGCCATCAAGGCGAATTCCAGGGTGTACTTGGCGCCCTTGCGCAGGCCGCGTTTGCCCGGGAATTTCTTGGTGTCCCAGAAATCGGCCCAGCCGCCTGGCGGTGCTTTCAGTTTGTCGGCGTTGTAGGCCAGCACCGTGGACCACACGAAGAAACCCACGCCGCACGGCTGGATCGCGCCCTTCACGTAGTCGCCCGGGTTGCCGAACAGTTTCGGGTCCAGGGGCTCGAACATGTCTTCGTCACAGCCACGGGACAGTTCCGGCGACTCCACTTCCACCAGGTCCCAGGACACGCTCTTGGTGTCGACCATGGCCTTGACCTTGGCCATTTCACCGTTGTATTCACCGGCGACGATCTTGCCGTTGCCCGCGCTTTCCCACGGTGCATAGAAGGCCTTGACCTGCGCCGCCTTGTTCGCGCCACCAAAGGACACCACCGTCAAATCAGGGCCTGCCATGGCCTGTGTCGCGCCCATCAAGCTCAGGGCCAGGGCGGAATATTTCAGGGATCTCAACATTGTTGTTCTCTCCACGTGCGAGGTTGGTGAAGCAAGGGGGCGATCAATTCGCCTCTAGAAGTGGGTCGAGTGCGCGAACGTGCTCGACTTGCCAGCCAATCGGTACCACGTCGCCGACCGCCAGGGCTGTGTCCAGCTCGGCGATCGGTTGTTTCACAAAAAAATCGGTCTTGCCGCAGACTTCCAGGCGCACCCGCACGTGGTCGCCCAGGTAGATGAACTCGGCCACGCGCCCGGAGAATCGGTTGACGCAGCTTTCACTGGAGCCATTCAGGCTGACGCGCTCGGGGCGCACCGACAGGGTCACCGGGCCGCCGACCTGGCCGACGTTCACCGCCAGCGCCTCGACCTTTTCGCCGCGCGCCAGTTCGACCACGCAGCGGTCGCCGGTGTGGCTGTGCAGGCGGCCATTGAGGCGGTTGTTCTCGCCGATGAAGTTGGCGACGAAGGTGTTTTTCGGTTCTTCGTACAAGGTGCGCGGGGCAGCGATCTGCTGGATCTCGCCCTGATGGAACACCGCCACCCGGTCGGACATGGTCAGTGCTTCGCCCTGGTCGTGGGTCACGTACACCACCGTCACGCCGAGGCGCTGGTGCAGGTGCTTGATCTCCATCTGCATGTGTTCGCGCAGTTGCTTGTCGAGGGCGCCGAGGGGTTCGTCCATCAGCACCAGCTGTGGCTCGAACACCAGCGCCCGGGCCAGGGCCACCCGCTGCTGCTGGCCACCGGAGAGTTGCGCCGGGTAGCGCTGGGCGAAGGCATCGAGCTGGACCATGCTCAGTACACGCTTGACCCGCTCGCTGATGTCGGTCTTGCTCAGGCCGCGTACAGAGAGCGGAAACGCCAGGTTCTCGGAGACGGTCATGTGCGGGAACAGCGCGTAGTTCTGGAACACCATGCCGATGTCGCGCTTGTGGGGCGGCACGTTGTTGATGGAGCGGCCGGCCAGCTGGATCTCGCCAGCGGTGGGGGTTTCGAAACCGGCGAGCATCATCAGGCTGGTGGTCTTGCCAGACCCGGACGGCCCGAGCAGGGTCAGGAACTCGCCCTTGCGAATCTCCAGGTTGAGGTCTTTGACGATCAGGTTCTCGCCGTCGTAGCTCTTCTGCACGCCACGAAAGCTGACCAGCACATCATTTGAATCCACCTCGCTCATACCCGCACCTTTTTGTTTTGGACTGCCGTGGAACAAGCGTAGTCCCAGGGCAAGGCCGCGAAAATCGGGGGCCCGGAGAGATTGGCATCAGCAGGATGGAAGGTTTGGGGTAGGGATTGCCCTACACGGATGGCGGGGATAGAACAGAGCAGTTACAAACCCCACGCTACAAGCAGCAAGACCGGGCAGCGCGGCGCTCGGCAGGCAGTCGCAAACAGGTATGCCGCTATAGGAGTTTGTGCTCCATGGCGTACTTCACCAGTTCCGCCAGGGAGGTGATATTGAGCTTTTGCATCAGGCGCGCCTTGTGGGTACTGATGGTTTTGCTGCTCAACGCCAACTGCTGGGCGATGTCGTTGACGTTGGCGCCCTGGGCCAGGCGCTCGAATACCGAGAACTCGCGCTCCGACAACAACGAGTGCAATGGGCGGGAATCGGTGAGGCCGACTTCGAAGACCATGCGGTCGGCCAGGTCCGGGTCGATGTACCGCCCGCCCGCCGCGACCTTGCGGATCGCGGTCAGCAGCAGCGCCGGGTCGCTGTCCTTGGTGGCATAGCCGGCGGCACCGACCTTCAGCGCACGGGCGGCCATTTGCGCTTCGTCGTGCATCGACAGCACCAGGATCGCCGGGGGATTGTTCAGCGCACGGATCCGCGGGATGGCTTCCAGGCCGTTGACGCCAGGCATCGAGATGTCCAGCAACACCACCTCGCAGGGCACGTGGCGCAGGGTCTCCAGCAACTGCTCGCCATTGCTCGCCTCGCCCACCACCAGCAGGTCCTTGGCCAGGCCGATCAGTTGCTTGATGCCTTCGCGAACGATGGTGTGGTCTTCAGCTACCAGTACACGGATCACTGTGGATGTCCTCTTCTTTTGGTTATCAATCCAGCGGCACCGTCACACTCAGGGTGGTGCCTTCGCCCAATGCGCTGTCCAGGCTCAACTGCCCGCCCATGATCAGCACCCGCTCGCGCATGCCCACCAGGCCAAACGATACCGGGCGCCCGGGGGCCTGGACGAAACCTGCGCCGTCGTCGCTGATGGTCAGGCGCAGGTGCGCGCCCTCCACCACCAGCGTCAGCTCGACAGTATGCGCCTGGGCATGGCGCATCACATTGGTCAGTGCCTCCTGCAGGATGCGGAACAGGCCGATGGCCTTGGCGTCGCTCAGCGCCGGCAGATTATCCGGCACCTGCACCAGGCACGGAATCTGCGTCCGGGCCTCGAAACGCCGGGCCTGCCATTCGATCGCCGAGGCAATCCCGGCATCGAGAATCGGCGGACGCAAGGCGGTGGCCACATCGCGTACCAGTTGGAACAGTTGGGCGATCAGGCGCTTCATGCTGTTCAGCCGCTCGTGCAGGCCAGGATCCAGTTGCGCGTAGGTCAGCTCGCACATCGAGGTTTCCAGCTTGAGCACGGTGAGCATCTGTCCCAACTCGTCGTGCACTTCCCGGGCGATGCGGGCCTTCTCTTCCTCGCGCACGGTTTCCAGGTGGGCCGACAATTCCCGCAATTGCGCGCGGGAGGCGTCCAGCTCCAGCTCGATGCGCTTGCTCTCGCTGATGTCCCAGACAATTCCGTCCCAAACCACGGCGCCGTCTTCCAGGCGCCGGGTCACGGCCTTGATATCGGCCCAGCGCTGCTCGCCCAGGCGGGTCAGGATACGGCCCTGCCAGGCCCAATTGCTCTCGGTCTCGATGGCCTGGTCCTGGGTGCGGTGATAACTGGCGCGGTCGTCGGGATGCACCAGGCTGCGAATGCCCATGGCCGGATGGCTGAGCACTTCCGGCGCGTACCCCACCAGGCCCTCGCTGCCCTGACTGATGTAGGCGAACTCGATCGCCTCGCTGCGCGGCAAGCGCTCCAGGCGAAACACCAGCCCCGGCACATTGGCGGCGATCCCTTGCAGCCGCGCCTCACTTTCCTGCAAGGCCGCGAGGGCCCGGCGACGCTCGGTGACATCGTTGAGGTAGACCACCAGGTATTCGCCGTCGGCAAAGCGCAGGAAACTCAGGGACACATCGGCTGGCAATACGCTGCCATCGGCGCGCAGGCAATTGGTGGCAAAACTCTGTGGCCCGTCTTCGCTGGCCCGGGCGCGCTTCCACAGGTTGAGCCAGCGGTCCATGGTCAGCGTCGGGTCGAATTCGATCAGCGGGCGTTCGATCAGGGCGCCGGGGGCGTAGCCGAGCATGGTTTCCGCCGCCTGATTGGCGTAGCGCACATGGCTGTCCCAATTGACCCAGAGGATACCGACGGTGCTTTGGTCGATGGAGAACTGGGTCAGGCGCAAGGCTTCGGCACCGGCGGCGCGGGCGGCGCTTTCTTCGCGGGCGGCCAGCAGATTATGCTCCAGGCCGCGTTGTTGGCGGCGCTGCCAGAACACCACGGCCAGGCTGGCGAGCAATAGCAGGCCCAGCAGCAACGTGAGGTTTTGCCAGAAGCCGGGGGACTCGGTCACCCGGGGGTATTTGGGCTGCAGCCAGCGGCTGTGCAACTGGTCCAGATCACGAGCGGGAATCGCGCGCAAGGCGCTTTGCATGATATCGGCCAGCTCGGGCCAGTCGCGCCGCGTGGCCACCCGCAGCAATTGCGGCAGGCCGATATCGCCGACCACGGCAAGGCCGGCGAACTCGGTTTCGCCCGACAACCGGCTCAATTGCGCCTCATCCACCACCGCATACCGCGCCTGCTGGCTCACCAGCAATTGCAGAGCCTGGCGCTCCATGGGCACGCCTTGCAGGTTGAGACTCGGGTAGGTGCTGCGCAGGTAATCCGCCACTGCGCTGGGCATGCGCACGGCGACGCGGGATTGGTCGTCGAGTTTCTCCAGGTCGACTGCGGTGCTGCCATCACGAACCCCGACAATGTGCTGGGGCACCCGCATATACGGATCGGAGAACAACCACAGGCGCAGGCCGGCCGGGGTTTGCAGCAGGCCGGGGGCGAGGTCGACCTCGCCGTCACGCACCGCCGCCTCCAGTTGCTCCTGATTGGGAAAGTTGCGCCAGGTCAGTTCGATATTCAGCGCCTTGGCCAACCACTGCATCAATTCGACGTTGGCCCCGGACAGCCGCTGCAAGCGCCGATCGTATTGGGCATAAGGCGCCTGTAACACCAGCCCGACCCGCAGGTCGGGATGCTGTTCGAGCCATTCGCGCTGGCCGGCATCGAGCTGCGCCTGGTGAGTGGCAGGCGCAGGCACGGCGCCCGCAATCAAGGGAAAGCATATACAGCCGATAACCAGCAGGTAGCGAAAACCCATGATCCACGTCTCATATCACTGACAAATACTGACCAACCCATTAGGCTGCCGGAATCACTTCTGGCCGGAAATCAACGATGCCACTTTCCCACCGCTCGGCACTGCCAGCATTGTGCCTGTCGCTGCTGTTTACCAGCGCCTTTTGTGTCGAGGCCGCCGACACTCCCGCTCCCGCCCCGGAAAAGCCAGTGGTGCGCCAGCCCTTGCTGGAGCGCAGCCAGGAAGAAGCCAACGCCCTGGAACGACAAATCCCGCAGCAGGAACAACAACAGTTGCAGGCTGGCAGCGATTCTTTCCTGGCTTTGTGGAAGCCGGCCAACAGCGGTGAGCCTGAAGGCGTGGTGATTATCGTCCCGGGCAACGGCGAAAGTGCTGACTGGCCTCAAGCAATCGCGCCGTTGCGCAAGAAATTGCCGGACGCCTCCTGGGGCACCCTGAGCTTGTCGCTGCCGGACCTGACCCTGGACACCTTGCCACCCCGCGTCATCGAATCGCCCAAGGCGACCGTGGAGACCAGCAGCAAAGACGCCAGCACCGTCGCCAAACCCGTGGAGCAAGCCGCCAGCGCCGAAGCGGAAGGCACTGACCCGGCCGTGGTTCCCGGCACCGATGAACAAGACAAGACCGACGCCACGCGAATCTTCGCGCGCATTGACGCTGCCCTCGCCTTCGCCCAGACCCAGAATGCCCGCAGCGTCGTATTGCTCGGCCACGGCACCGGCGCCTGGTGGGCCGCGCGTTACCTGAGTGAAAAACAACCGGCGCAGGTGCAGAAATTTGTCATGGTGGCCGCGCAGACCCCGGCGGGCCGTGCCCCGGACCTGCAACAACTGGCACCGAAACTGAAGCTGGCCACGGCAGACTTTTTCTACCAGGACAACGCCCAGGCACGCAAAGCGGCCCAGGAACGTTCCCAGGCCAGCAAGCGTTTGAAGAATGACAGCTACAAGCAGGTGTCGTTGAAGGCCCTCCCCGATAACAGCCAGGCCGGACAAGAGCAGCTGTACCGGCGGATTCGCGGGTGGCTGAGCCCGCAAAATCCCGGAGACTGATCGTAAATCTCAAAAACACTGGAGAACAAAATGTGGGAGCGGGCTTGCTCGCGAATGCGGTGAGTCAGTCACTGCATCTGTTACTGATCCACCGCATTCGCGAGCAAGTCGAATCGTCGCACCGCCACTCCCACAGTTGATCCGGTTTACACCATAAAAAAGCAGCGCCTGATGATTCTGTTAGCGAAAGTCTCGCCTTTCGCGAATCAGCGCGTAGGCGTTGTGCAGCTCGCGGGTGCGCTCGGTCGCCTCGCGCACTTGTGCGGGGCTGGCGCCACTGCCGGCAATCTTGTCCGGGTGGTGCCGGCTGAGCAGGCGCCGGTAGGCACGCTTGATCACCGCGGGCTCCGTCGTCGACGTCACCCCCAGAATACGCAACGCCTCCTGATAAGCCCCGCCACGATTGGCCAACGGCTTGCGCTCCGGCTCATAGTCAGCCGCCAGCGCCTGGATCTGCTGGACCGTCCAACCCAGCCATTTGCCCCATTGTTCAATCAACTCGCGCTCGGCCGTACTGGCCTTGCCGTCCGCCCAGGCCATGCGCCAACAGGCACGCAGCACACCTTCCGCCGCATGGGGCTGGGCCTTGAGCACGCCCAGGTAACTGCGTACCCGGTCCGAGCCGGATTTACCTCGATTGAACGCGGCAATCGCACGGCGCTGGGCCGGCTCGGCCATGTCCAGCGAGCGCATTTCCTGGCGCGCCTGCTGGATATGCCCGTCCACCACCCGGCCGTTGCTCTTGGCCAGGCGACCGAGCAACACGAACAGCAGTTCGTCATTGCGCAACGCCGGCCGGCCGCCAAGGCGCTCGCGTAACTGGGCCCAGCTTTGCAGTTCCAGGCGCCGGTCCAGCGCCTGGCCCAGCAGTGCGCCCAACATTGCCCCCGGAATGCTGGCAATGGCAAAGCCCGCCCCGGCTCCGATCAGAGTCCCTGGCCACAACATCCTAGTGCCCCGCTGTCAGCAGGGTTTCGACTTGCGCCAGACGCTCCAGCGTCCCGACATCGATCCAGCGTCCGTTCATGTGTTCCCCCGTCACCAACCCTTTCGCCATGGCGTCACGCAACAGCGGCGCCAGCTTGAAGGCACCCGCACTGCAACCCGCGAACAGCTGGGGGTGGAGTACGGAAATGCCACTGAAGGTCAGGTTATCGGCACCGGCGGCGGCATCATGAAGCGCGCCGTCCTTCAGGTAGAAATCACCGCCGGACGGATGGTGCGGCGGGTTGTCGACCATCACCAGGTGGGCCAGCCCATCCAGCGGCTGGTGGAGGCTGGCGAAGTCGTAGTCGGTCCAGATGTCGCCATTGACCACCAGGAACGGTTCGTCCCCCAACAGCGGCAAGGCCTTGAAGATCCCGCCACCGGTTTCCAGCGGCTCGCCTTCGGCCGAGTACTGGATGCGTACGCCGTACTGCGAGCCATCGCCCAGATAGCCTTCGATCTGCTGGCCGAGCCACGCATGGTTGATGACGATATCGGTAAAGCCCGCTTTCGCCAGCGCCTCGAGGTGGTACTCGATCAGGCGCTTGCCGCCGGCCTGGATCAGCGGCTTGGGCGTGTGCAAGGTCAGCGGGCGCATCCGCTCACCTTTGCCGGCGGCCAGGATCATGGCCTTCATACCACCGCCTCGACGCGCAGGCTCGCCAGCAATTCACCCAGTTCGCTCAACTCTGGCCGGTCCGCGAGCACCGCCTCTATATAAGCGAAGAAGCGCGGCACGTCCGCCAGGTAGCGCGGCTTGCCATCGCGGTGGCAGATGCGCGCAAAGATGCCGATCACCTTGAGGTGACGCTGCACGCCCATCAGGTCGCTGGCCCGCAGGAACTCCTCGAAGTCCGCCTGCACCGGGATACCCAGCGCGCCGGCGCGTTGCCAGTAACCGCGCTGCCATTCCCGCACGCGGGCCTGCGGCCAACTGAGGAAGGCGTCCTTGAACAGGCACGTGATGTCGTAGGTCACCGGGCCGTAGACCGCATCCTGGAAGTCCAGCACGCCGGGATTCGGCTCGCTGATCATCAGGTTGCGCGGCATATAGTCGCGATGCACCAGGACCTTGGGCTGGGCCAGGGCGCTGTCAATCAGGTGTTCGCTGACGCGTTGCCACAGGCCAAGCTGCCGGGCGTCAAACTCGATGCCCAGCTCCCGGCGAACGTACCATTCAGGAAACAATTCCAGCTCCCGACGCAACAGCGCGACGTCATAACTGGGCAACGGGGCTTCCATCGGCAATTGCTGGAAAGCCAGCAATGCGTCGATGGCATCGGCGAACAATTGATCGGCATTTTCAGCCGTAATCACGTCCAGATAGGTTTTTTTCCCCAGGTCGTTCAGCAAAAGAAAGCCGCGAAGCAGATCTTGCGCATAAATTTTCGGAACATTTATTCCCGATTGACCGAGTAAATGAGCGATATCGACGAAAGGTTTGCAGTTTTCCTGGGGGGGGGGAGCGTCCATCACGACAAAACTGCGACCTCCTCCCTCCCACCGGAAGTAACGCCTGAAACTCGCGTCACTGCTGGCCGCAGTCAACGTGGCCGGGGGTACGACACCCCAGCCCTGGGTGGTAAAGAGGCCTGGCAATTGCTCATCAAGCCAGACTTTCAGCTGTTGCAAACGTAGATCTTGGTCGGGCATTACAAGGGTCTCCGACGGCGCTAGCCGTCAAGCGGGTCATGCTTTATTATCACGCATCTTTTTCAGACCATCGAGAGGCGTGCGGCCCACACCGCGGGCAGATGGCACGCAGGAAGCCCGGACTAATAAGATGGCATTGAAATCCCCCGCGTTTCGTAGAAAATTTCCGTTGCTGGTAACCGGCAGTCTGCTGGCCATGCAACCTTTCGCCACCTCATTCGTGGTCGCCGCGGAACAGTATGACTGCTCAGTCTCTGCTTCGGGTGCCTGGGATTGCGCGCCGAAAACGGCCGCAGCCCCGCTGCCACCGCGCCCGGTGCATGACGGCAGTGCCGTCAGCTCTGCCAGTGGCACGCCGCAAGGCGAGTCCGGCGGCGCCGCCGAGGCCGTGCCGCAGACCGCTCTGGTCACCGAAGCCAAGGGCCGCGGCCTGCGTTCGCGCAGCGCCGACTACAGCCACCTGGACTGGGTCCCTCGCGAGAAGCTCACCGCCGCACAACTGGCCGAAACCGGCCCGTACTGCTCCGGCGCGTACATCGAGCCGATCCGTCCTGGCATGAACGACAAGACGAACAAGAGCGACGCGCCGACCTTCATCGGCGCCAAGGTCTCTCGTTACGAGCAGGAACAACAAGTTGCTTCCCTGGCCGGTGACGTCGTCATGCGCCAGGGCAGCATGCAGGTCGAGGCCGACGAGGCCAACCTTTACCAGGCCGAGAACCGTGGCGAGCTGAACGGCAACGTCCGTCTGCGCGACAACGGCGCCCTGCTGGTGGGCGACCACGCTGAAGTCCAACTGGACACCGGCGCCGCCAAGGTCGACAACGCCGAATACGTGATGCACAAATCGCGCATCCGCGGCAACGCGCTCTACGCCAAGCGTGCCGAGAACGCGATCATCCGTCTCAAGGACGGTACGTACACCACCTGCGAGCCGAACAGCAACGCCTGGCAGCTCAAGGGCAACAACATCACGCTCAACCCGGCCACCGGTTTCGGTACCGCGACCAACGTGACGTTGCGGGTCAAGGACATTCCGATCCTTTACACCCCGTATATCTATTTCCCGATCGACAACCGTCGTCAATCCGGCTTCCTGCCGCCGAGCTTCAGCACCGGTGGCGAGACTGGCTTCACGCTGGTTACGCCGTACTACTTCAACCTGGCGCCAAACTACGACGCCACGTTGTACCCGCAATACATGACCAAGCGCGGCCTGTTGATGGAAGGCGAATTCCGCTACCTCACCAAGTCGAGCGAAGGGCAGTTTGGTGGGGCGTACCTGAACGACGACAGCAGCGAGCGTAAAGGCCAGACCGACTACGAAAAAGATCGCTACATGATCAACTGGCAGCACAAGGGCGGGCTGGACTCGCGTGTACTGACCCAGGTCGACTACACCAACATCAGCGACCCTTATTACTTCCAGGATCTGAAGTCCTATCAGGAAGGGATCAAGAGCCAGGACTACGTGAACCAGCAAGGTTCGGTGACCTATCGCGGTGATACCTTCCAGGCGAAGCTGAACCTGCAGGCGTACCAGCTGGCAACGATCTCCCAGATCACGCCGTATGACCGCTTGCCACAGATCACCTTCAACGGCACGCTGCCGTACCATCCAGGCGGGGTGAACTTCACCTACGAGACCGAAGCAGTACGCTTTGATCGGGACTTGGAGAACGGAAGCTTCACGGATGAAAACGGGCTCGTATCGCCGCGGCTCGACACCTACGTAACCGGCCTGACCCGCGCAAACGGTACTCGCCTGAACGTTGCGCCGGCAGTCGACTACCCGATGAACTGGACCTACGGTTTTATTACGCCAAAGTTGAAGTACGTCTATACCAAGTACGATCTTGATTTGGACAGCATCGGCAAAAACCAGATTATCGCAGCGCAAGCCGCGTCAACTGCAGCCAACCCTTATGCCGGTGGCACCTTCAAAAGCTCGCAAGACCGTGCAATTCCGATTGCCAGCATCGACAGCGGCCTGTACTTCGACCGCAACACCAACTTGTTCGGCAAAGACTACCGTCAAACTCTGGAGCCTCGTGCGTACTACCTGTATGTACCGAACAAGGACCAGGGCGATATCCCGGTATTCGACAGCGGTGAGTACTCGTTCAGCTACGCGTCGCTGTTCCGTGACAACCGCTTCAGCGGTACTGACCGCATCGGCGACGAGAACAAGCTGTCCCTGGGCGTGACCAGCCGCTGGATCGAAGAAAACGGCTTCGAACGCCAACGCGTCAGCATCGGCGAGGCCGTGTACTTCAAGAACCGCGAAGTTCAACTGCCGGGCATCCTGGCCGCGGACCGTGCGGACGCACAGTCTGATGTTTCGCCAATCGCCCTGGACTACGAGTTCCGCTTCAACCGTGACTGGCGCGCCACTGCCGATTACAACTGGGACCCGGAAAGCCACAGCCCACGTTCCGGCAGCGCGATGTTCCACTATCAGCCGGAAGACAACCCGAACAAGGTTATCAACGTCGGCTACCGCTATCGCAACGACCAGGTGGTGTACAACCAGCTGACCGGCAAATGGCAGTTTGGTGGCGACTACGGGCAGCCAGGCGACCCGAACTTCGTGAAGGATTACTACAAAATCCAGCAACACGACTTCTCGATGATGTGGCCGATCGTTCCGCAGTGGAACCTGATCACCCGCTGGCAGTATGACTATGCCCGCAACCGTACCCTGGAGGCCTTCGGTGGTTTCGAGTACGACAACTGCTGCTGGAAACTGCGCGTCATCAACCGTTACTGGGTTTCCAACGACGAATACAGCCAGATCGCCCCGCTGAACGAAAAGGGTGACCACGGGCTCTTCTTCCAAGTTGTCCTCAAAGGACTCGGCGGCCTGACCGGCGCCAAGGTAGAGAGCTTCCTCGACAAAGGCATTGAAGGTTATCGTGAACGTGAAGACCAAGCTTTCTGATTGTCTGCGCCCGCTGATGCTGGGCGCGCTGTTCCTGGGTACCGCCGCAGCTCACGCTGCGGTTCAACCGCTGGACAAGGTAGTGGCCATCGTCGATAACGACGTGATCATGCAGAGCCAACTGGACCAACGGGTCAAGGAAGTTCAGCAAACCATCGCCAAGCGTGGCGGCGGCGTACCGCCGACCAGCGTGCTGGACCAGCAGGTGCTTGAACGCCTGATCGTTGAAAACCTGCAACTGCAGATCGGCGATCGCTCCGGTATCCGTATCAGCGACGAAGAATTGAACCAGGCTGTCGGCACCATCGCCCAGCGCAACAACATGAGTGTTGATCAGTTCCGCGCAGCCCTGGCTCACGACGGCCTGTCCTATGAGGACGCCCGTGACCAGATTCGCCGGGAAATGATCATCAGCCGTGTACGTCAGCGTCGCGTGGCCGAACGGATTCAGGTGTCCGAGCAGGAAGTGAAGAACTTCCTCGCCTCCGACCTTGGCAAGATGCAGCTTTCCGAAGAACTGCACCTGGCGAACATCCTGGTGCCTACGCCAGACAGCGCCAACGCTGAACAGCTCAATGCTGCCGCAGCGAAAACCCAGGCTATCTATGACCGTCTCAAGCAAGGTGCCGACTTTGCCCAGATGGCCATTGCCCAGTCCGGCAGCGACAACGCCCTCGAAGGCGGTGACATGGGCTGGCGTAAAGCCGCGCAACTGCCACCACCGTTCGACCGCGAGCTGAGCGCCATGGAAGTTGGTGGTATCACCCAGCCTGCCCGTACGCCTGGCGGTTTCATCATCCTCAAGTTGCTCGGCAAGCGCGGTGGCGAAGAAGCCCAGATGAAGGACGAAGTTCACGTTCGTCACATCCTGGTCAAGCCAAGCGAGATCCGTACCGAAGCCCAAACCAAGGAACTGGCCCAAAAGCTCTATGACCGCATCGAAGCGGGCGAAGACTTCGGCGAACTGGCGAAGAGCTATTCCGAAGACCCGGGTTCGGCGCTTAACGGCGGCGATCTGAACTGGATCGATCCGAAGGCACTGGTTCCAGAGTTCCAGGACGTCATGGCCAAGACCCCGCAAGGCGTGCTGTCCAAGCCGTTCAAGACCCAATACGGCTGGCACGTGCTGGAAGTCCTTGGCCGTCGCGCCACTGACAACACCACCCAGGCCCGCGAGCAGCAAGCCCTGACCGTACTGCGTAACCGCAAATACGACGAAGAGCTGCAAACCTGGTTGCGTCAGATCCGTGACGAAGCCTACGTAGAGAACAAGCTTCCTGGTGCCGACCAAACAGGCACCGACCAGGCAGCCCAGTGACACCCAAGCGTTTCGCACTGACACCCGGCGAGCCGGCCGGCATTGGTCCTGACCTGTGCCTGCTGCTCGCCTCGCACCCCCAGCCACACCCCCTGATTGCCATTACCAGCCGCGACCTGCTCATTGAGCGGGCCGCGCAGCTGGGTGTGGTTGTCGATCTGCTGCCGGTGGGCCCGGGCAACTGGCCTGATCTGCCGGCACCGGCCAACAGCCTGTACGTATGGGATACCCCGCTGGCGACCAAGGTCGTGGCCGGGCAACTGGACAAGGCCAACGCTGCCTTCGTCCTGGAAACCCTGACCCGTGCCGGCCAGGGCTGCATCGACGGGGATTTTGCCGGGATGATCACCGCCCCGGTACACAAGGGTGTGATCAACGAATCAGGCATCGCCTTTTCCGGTCATACCGAATTCCTCGCTGAGCTGACCCATACCGAACAAGTGGTGATGATGCTGGCAACGGGCGACCTGCGGGTGGCGCTGGTGACCACT
Source organism: Pseudomonas sp. 21615526 (assembly GCF_013386245.1). NCBI lineage: Bacteria > Pseudomonadati > Pseudomonadota > Gammaproteobacteria > Pseudomonadales > Pseudomonadaceae > Pseudomonas > Pseudomonas sp. 21615526. Next base: position 30,435 of record NZ_JACAOM010000015.1, read on the forward strand.
CACCTGCCCCTGCGCGAGATTGCCGACGCCATTACCCCCGAGCGACTGGAGCGTGTGACACGCATCCTGCACGCCGACCTGCAACAGAAGTTCGGCATCGCCCAACCACGCATCCTGGTCTGTGGGCTCAACCCCCACGCCGGTGAAGGTGGCCACCTGGGCCATGAAGAAATCGACATCATCGAACCAACCCTGGAGCGTCTGCGCCTTGAAGGCATGGACCTGCGCGGCCCATTGCCTGCCGACACTCTGTTTACCCCCAAATATCTGGAGCACTGCGACGCAGTGCTGGCGATGTACCATGACCAGGGCCTGCCCGTGCTGAAGTACAAAGGCTTCGGCGCCGCGGTCAACGTGACACTGGGCCTGCCGATCATCCGCACCTCCGTCGACCATGGCACCGCCCTGGACCTCGCAGGCAGCGGCAAGATCGATACCGGCAGCCTGCACGTGGCCCTGGAAACCGCCTATCAGATGGCCGAGACCCGTATATGACCGAGCATTACCAACACCGGGCGCGCAAGCGTTTCGGGCAAAACTTCCTGCACGACGCTGGCGTGATCGATCGCATCCTGCGTTCCATCCATGCCAAGCCCGAAGACCGCCTGCTGGAAATCGGCCCGGGCCAGGGCGCCCTGACCCAAGGCCTGCTGAAAAGCGGCGGCCAACTGGACGTGGTTGAGTTGGACAAGGACCTGATCCCGATCCTCAACCAGCAGTTCGCCGGCATGCCCAATTTCAACCTGCACCAGGGTGATGCGCTGAAGTTCGACTTCACCAGCCTCAATGCAGCGCCCAACAGCCTGCGGGTGGTCGGCAACCTGCCGTACAACATCTCCACCCCGCTGATTTTCCACCTGCTGAACAACGCCGGCATCATCCGCGACATGCACTTCATGCTGCAAAAGGAAGTGGTCGAGCGCCTGGCAGCGGGTCCTGGAGGCGGTGACTGGGGTCGCCTGTCGATCATGGTTCAGTACCATTGCCGCGTAGAGCACCTGTTCAACGTCGGACCTGGCGCGTTCAACCCCCCGCCGAAAGTCGACTCCGCCATCGTGCGCCTGGTGCCTCACGCGGTGTTGCCACACCCGGCCAAAGATCACAAGTTGCTGGAGCGCGTGGTGCGCGAAGCCTTCAACCAGCGCCGCAAGACCTTGCGCAATACGCTGAAGGCCTTGCTCAGCAACGCTGAAATCGAGGCCGCCGGCGTCGACGGCAGCCTGCGCCCCGAGCAGCTGGACCTGGCCGCCTTCGTGCGCCTGGCTGACCAGCTCGCCATTCAGCCTGCGCCAGTGGCTGAATAAATAGTAGGCGCCGGCTTGCCGGCGATGGCGCACTCACGATCGCCATCGCTGGCAAGCCAGCGCCTACGGGCCTAGACTGACCGGCATCCGCTGTTCCCCCGCTTTTGCTTTTAAGGCCTCTTGCATGTCCGATCCTCGTTATCAGATCGACGTCAGCGTCGTCACCCGCTTTCTGGCGGAACAATCGCAACCCGAGCAGAACCGCTTTGCGTTCGCCTACACCATTACCGTGCAAAACAACGGCGAGCTGCCTGCCAAGCTGCTGTCGCGCCACTGGGTCATCACCGACGGTGACGGCCAGGTCGAGGAAGTACGCGGCGCCGGCGTGGTCGGCCAACAACCGCTGATCGCCCCAGGCAAGAGCCACACCTACAGCAGCGGCACTGTCATGACCTCCCGTGTCGGCAACATGCAAGGCAGCTACCAGATGCTCGCCGACGACGGCAAACACTTCGACGCCATCATCGCCCCGTTCCGCCTCGCGGTGCCTGGAGCCCTGCACTGATGGCGACGTATGCCGTCGGCGACCTGCAAGGCTGCCTGGAACCGCTCAAGTGCCTGCTCGAGCGTGTGGCCTTTGACACGGCCAAGGATCGCCTGTGGCTGGTGGGCGACCTGGTCAACCGTGGCCCGCAATCCCTGGAAACCCTGCGCTTCCTTTATGGCATGCGCGACTCCCTGGTGTGCGTACTGGGCAACCATGACCTGCACTTGCTGGCCGCCGGCAATAACATCGAGCGTCTGAAAAAGGGCGATACCCTGCGGGAAATCCTCGAAGCGCCGGATCGCACCGAGCTGCTTGACTGGCTGCGCCGGCAAAAACTCATGCACTACGACGAGAGCCGCGACACCGCCTTGGTGCATGCCGGCATTCCACCCCAGTGGACGCTGAAGAAAGCCCTCAAGTGCGCGAGTGAAGTCGAAGCAGCCCTGGCCGATGACAACCTGTACACCGCTTACCTGGATGGCATGTACGGCAACGAACCCGTTAAGTGGGACAACGAACTGACCGGCGTCGCGCGGCTGCGGGTGATCACCAACTACTTCACCCGCATGCGTTTCTGCACCGCCGAAGGCAAGCTGGACCTCAAGAGCAAGGAAGGCGCCGACACCGCCCTCCCCGGCTACAAGCCCTGGTTCGCCCACAAGGAGCGCAAGACCCGTGAAACGAAGATCATCTTCGGCCACTGGGCAGCCCTGGAAGGCAAGTGTGATGAACCTGGCGTGTTCGCCCTCGACACCGGCTGCGTATGGGGCGGCGCCATGACCCTGATGAACATCGACACCGGCGAGCGCTCGAGCTGCCAGTGCGACTCCCCCGTTCCCGAACAACTGCAGGCCGCGGCAAAGCGCTGAGCCGCGCTTTCATACAGGCCAAAGGAGCCCGCCATGACTGAATTCAGACGTATCCCTCCCGAGCAAGCCCAGGCCCTGCGCGAGCAAGGCGCGGTGGTTGTCGACATCCGCGACCAGCCGACCTACAACGCCGCCCACATCAGTGGTGCCCAGCACCTGGACAACCACAACATCGCCGACTTCATCCGCGCCGCCGACCTCGACGCGTCGGTCATCGTCGCGTGCTACCACGGCAACTCCAGCCAAAGCGCCGCCGCCTACCTGGTGAGCCAGGGCTTCTCCGACGTCTATAGCCTCGACGGTGGCTTTGAGCTATGGCGTGCGACCTATCCTGCAGAAATTGCCGCAGGCGACGCGCAATAATTTTTTTCAAACCCCGCTATCCCGCGTGACGCTTGGCCTCGCGCCGTTTCTGACGAACGGCGCGGCCAAACTAATTTCGTATCGCGCCTTGACCTCCCCGATTCCGAACTATCCTTAAGCGCAGGCCATCCAAAACAGGGGAGAGCCGGTACACCGGCGTGCGGGTCATCGGTAGCGTTTCAGGGTGTTCTGGGGGGAAAACGGCCATTGGTGTCCACCAATGGCTGCCAGCATCGACTGATTGATCCGGCGTCGGCTCCACGTATCGAGCGAGGTGACGACGTCATGAGTATTTTTAGCCACTTCCAACAACGCTTCGAGTCCACCCGCCAGGAAGAGCTCTCGCTTCAGGAGTATCTCGAACTGTGCAAAAAGGACCGCAGCGCCTACGCGTCTGCCGCTGAACGCCTGCTGTTGGCGATCGGCGAGCCGGAGCTGGTGGACACCGCAGCCAATTCGCGCTTGTCGCGGATTTTCTCGAACAAGGTGATCCGTCGCTACCCGGCCTTTGAAGACTTCCACGGTATGGAAGAATGCATTGACCAGATCGTCTCGTATTTCCGCCATGCTGCCCAAGGCCTGGAAGAGAAGAAACAGATCCTCTACCTGCTCGGCCCCGTCGGCGGCGGCAAGTCGTCCCTGGCCGAGAAGCTCAAACAACTGATCGAGAAGGTGCCGTTCTACGCCATCAAGGGCTCACCGGTGTTCGAGTCGCCCCTGGGGCTGTTCAATGCCACGGAAGATGGCGCGATTCTCGAAGAAGACTTCGGCATTCCACGGCGCTATCTCAATACCATCATGTCGCCCTGGGCGACCAAGCGCCTGGCCGAGTTCGGCGGCGACATCAGCCAGTTCCGGGTGGTGAAGCTCTACCCCTCGATCCTCAACCAGATCGCCGTGGCCAAGACCGAACCGGGTGACGAGAACAACCAGGACATCTCGGCACTGGTGGGCAAGGTCGATATCCGCAAACTCGAAGAATTCCCGCAGAACGACGCCGATGCCTACAGCTACTCGGGCGCACTGTGCCGGGCCAACCAGGGCCTGATGGAGTTCGTGGAGATGTTCAAGGCACCGATCAAGGTGCTGCACCCACTGCTCACCGCGACACAGGAAGGTAACTACAACAGCACCGAAGGCCTGGGGGCGATTCCATTCACCGGGATCCTGCTGGCCCACTCCAACGAATCGGAATGGCACACCTTCCGCAACAACAAGAACAACGAAGCCTTCATCGACCGGATCTATATCGTCAAGGTGCCGTACTGCCTGCGGGTCAGCGATGAAATCAAGATTTACGACAAGCTGCTGTTCAACAGTTCCCTGGCCAAGGCTCATTGCGCGCCTGACACTCTGAAGATGCTGGCCCAGTTCACCGTGTTGTCGCGCCTCAAAGAGCCGGAAAACTCCAACATCTACTCGAAGATGCGCGTGTATGACGGCGAAAACCTCAAGGACACCGATCCGAAGGCCAAGTCGATCCAGGAATACCGCGACACCGCCGGCGTGGATGAGGGCATGAACGGCCTGTCGACACGTTTTGCGTTCAAGATCCTGTCCAAGGTCTTCAACTTCGACCCGCACGAAATCGCCGCCAACCCGGTGCACCTGCTCTACGTGCTGGAACAGCAGATCGAACAGGAACAATTCCAGGCTGAAACCCGCGAGCGCTATCTGCGCTTCCTCAAGGAATACCTGGCACCGCGCTACATCGAGTTCATCGGCAAGGAAATCCAGACCGCGTACCTTGAGTCCTACAGCGAATACGGCCAGAACATCTTCGACCGCTATGTGCTGTACGCAGACTTCTGGATCCAGGACCAGGAATACCGCGACCCGGAAACCGGCGAGATTCTCAACCGCGTAGCCCTCAACGAGGAACTGGAAAAGATCGAAAAACCCGCCGGCATCAGCAATCCGAAGGATTTCCGCAACGAAATCGTCAACTTCGTGCTGCGCGCCCGGGCCAACAACAACGGCAAGAACCCTACCTGGCTCAGCTATGAGAAGCTGCGGGTGGTCATCGAGAAGAAAATGTTCTCCAACACCGAGGATCTGCTGCCGGTCATCAGCTTCAACGCCAAGGCCAGCAAGGAGGATCAGCAAAAACACAACGACTTCGTCACTCGCATGGTCGAGCGTGGCTACACCGACAAACAGGTACGACTGCTCTCCGAGTGGTACTTGCGGGTCCGCAAATCGCAGTAAGGCAGCGACAAGCGTGTAATGCCAGGCTCCCGGTACGCCGGACAGCCTGGCAATCGACCGCTTGTCTTTAAGCTTTCAGCTTGCCGCTTGAAGCTTGTAACTTGAAGCTGCCCGGAGGGCTCCTACATGAGCTATGTGATCGACCGACGTCTCAATGGCAAGAACAAGAGCACGGTAAACCGCCAGCGGTTCCTGCGGCGTTACCGTGACCACATCAAAAAGGCCGTCGAAGAGGCCGTCAGCCGCCGTTCCATCACCGATATGGAGCATGGCGAACAGATCAGCATCCCCGGACGCGACATCGATGAACCGGTGCTGCACCACGGCCGGGGCGGCAAACAGACTGTCGTGCATCCCGGCAACAAGGAATTCACCAGCGGCGAACATATCCAGCGGCCTCAAGGCGGTGCGGGCGGCAAAGGGCCGGGCAAGGCCGGCAACTCCGGCGAAGGCATGGATGAGTTCGTGTTCCAGATCACCCAGGAAGAATTCCTGGAATTCATGTTCGAAGACCTGGAACTGCCCAACCTGGTCAAACGCAACCTGACCGGTACCGACACTTTCAAGACCGTGCGCGCCGGGATCAGCAACGAAGGCAATCCGTCTCGGATCAACATCATCCGCACCCTGCGTTCAGCCCATGCGCGACGTATCGCCTTGTCTGGCAGCAGCCGGGCAAAACTGCGGGATGCCAAGGCGGAACTGGAACGCCTGAAACGCGAAGAGCCGGACAACTTCGGCGATATCCAGGAAATTGAAGCCGAAATCGCCAAACTCAGCGCGCGAATCCATCGCGTGCCGTTTCTCGACACCTTCGACCTGAAGTACAACCTGCTGGTCAAGCAACCCAATCCCAGTTCCAAAGCGGTGATGTTCTGCCTGATGGACGTGTCCGGCTCCATGACCCAGGCGACCAAGGACATCGCCAAGCGCTTCTTCATCCTGCTGTACCTGTTTCTCAAGCGTAACTACGACAAGATCGATGTGGTGTTCATCCGCCATCACACCAGCGCCAGGGAAGTCGACGAGGAGGAATTCTTCTACTCGCGGGAAACCGGCGGCACCATCGTCTCCAGCGCCTTGAAGCTGATGCAGGAAATCATGGCCGAACGCTATCCGGCCAACGAGTGGAACATCTACGCCGCCCAGGCTTCCGACGGCGACAACTGGAACGACGACTCGCCGATCTGCCGCGACATCCTGATCAACCAGATCATGCCGTTCGTGCAGTACTACACCTACGTCGAAATCACCCCGCGCGAGCATCAGGCCCTGTGGTTCGAATACGAGCGCATCAGCGAAGCCTTCGCTGACACCTTCGCCCAGCAACAATTGGTCTCGGCCGGCGATATCTATCCGGTCTTCCGTGAACTCTTCCAGCGCAGGTTAGTGACATGACCGCCAAAGAGCATAAGCGCCAACCCATATCCACGGGGTCCGAATGGACCTTCGAACTCATCCAGGCCTATGACCGGGAAATCAGCCGCATCGCGGCGGGTTATGCCCTGGATACCTACCCCAACCAGATCGAAGTGATCACCGCCGAACAGATGATGGATGCCTATGCGTCCGTGGGCATGCCCCTGGGCTATCACCACTGGTCCTACGGCAAACACTTCCTCAGCACTGAAAAGTCCTACACCCGCGGCCAGATGGGCCTGGCCTACGAAATCGTCATCAACTCCGACCCGTGCATCGCCTACCTGATGGAAGAAAACACCATCTGCATGCAGGCGCTGGTGGTGGCCCACGCGTGCTACGGGCATAACAGCTTCTTCAAGGGTAACTACCTGTTCCGCACCTGGACCGATGCCAGCTCGATCATCGATTACCTGGTATTCGCCAAGCAGTACATCATGCAGTGCGAGGAGCGCCACGGCATCGACGCAGTGGAAGACCTGCTGGACTCCTGCCATGCCCTGATGAACTACGGCGTCGACCGCTACAAACGCCCGTATCCGATTTCCGCCGAAGAAGAACGGCTGCGCCAGAAGGACCGTGAAGAGCATCTGCAAAAACAGATCAACGACCTGTGGCGCACCATTCCCAAACGCGCCGGCAAGAATAACGACAAGGACAATGCGCGCTTCCCCGCCGAACCTCAGGAAAACATCCTGTATTTCATCGAAAAGCACGCGCCATTGCTGGAGCCCTGGCAGCGGGAAATCGTGCGGATCGTGCGCAAGATCGCCCAGTATTTCTACCCACAACGCCAGACCCAGGTGATGAACGAAGGCTGGGCCACGTTCTGGCACTACACCCTGATGAACGACCTGTATGACGAAGGCCTGGTCACCGACGGTTTCATGATGGAGTTCCTGACGTCCCACACCAGCGTGGTCTTCCAGCCGGGCTTCGACAGCCCCTACTACAGCGGTATCAACCCGTATGCATTGGGCTTTGCGATGTACCGCGATATCCGGCGCATGTGCGAGCACCCCACCGATGAAGACCGCCGCTGGTTCCCGGAGATTGCCGGCAGCGATTGGTTGTCGACCATCAAGTTCGCCATGAGCAGCTTCAAGGATGAGAGCTTCATCCTGCAGTACCTGTCCCCCCAGGTGATTCGAGACCTCAAGCTGTTCAGCATCATGGACGACGACCTCAAGGACGACCTGCTGGTGCCGGCGATCCACGATGAGCCGGGTTACCGCACCATCCGCGAAACCCTCGCGGCGCAGTACAACCTGGGCAACCGCGAACCCAATGTGCAGATCTACAGCATCGACGTACGCGGCGACCGCTCGCTGACCCTGCGCCACCAGCAGCACGACCGCAAACCGCTGGGAGAGTCCACTGAGGAGGTTCTCAAGCACCTGCACCGGCTGTGGGGGTTCGATATCCACTTGGAGACGCTGCAAGGCGACCAGGTCATGAAAACCCACCACGTTCCGCCCCGCAACGAACACGGCGATAACGATTACGGCCGCCTGGACCTGGCAGTCGTACATCTGTGAAACGGCAAAGCCTCCATTGGCGGGCCGCAGGCGTTATCCTGTGCCGCTAATGGAGGCTTTTTCATGCAAATCTACAAAGTCGGTGGTGCGGTACGTGATCGCCTGCTGGGCATCCCCGTTACCGATATCGACCGTGTCGTAGTCGGCGCTACCACTGAAGAAATGCTCGCCCTGGGCTACAAGCCTGTGGGTTCGGACTTCCCGGTATTTCTTGACCCGAAAAATGGTGACGAGTACGCCCTCGCCCGCACGGAGCGCAAGAGCGGCCGGGGTTATGGCGGCTTTGTGTTTCACGCCAGCCCCGAAGTTACCCTGGAAGAAGACCTGATCCGCCGCGACCTGACCATCAACGCCATGGCCGAGGATGACGCGGGCAACCTGACCGACCCTTATCACGGCCAGCAGGATCTGGACGCACGCATTCTGCGTCACGTTTCCCCGGCGTTTGCCGAAGATCCACTCCGAGTCCTGCGCGTTGCCCGCTTTGCCGCACGCTATGCCGGCCTCGGCTTTACGGTAGCGCCCGAAACCCTGGAACTGATGCGCGAACTCAGCGCGTCGGGCGAACTGGAAGCCTTGACGCCCGAACGCAGCTGGAAGGAGATTTCCCGCGCATTGATGGAAAACCAGCCACAGGTGTTTATCCAGGTGCTACGCGATTGCGGCGCCCTGAAAACCCTGATGCCGGAAATCGACGCACTGTTTGGCGTGCCGCAACCCGAGGCCCATCACCCCGAAATCGATACCGGCGTGCACACATTGAGCGTGCTGGAACAGGCGGCCATCCATGCCCAACCGTTGACCGTCCGCTGGGCCTGCCTGCTGCACGATCTGGGCAAGGGGCTCACGCCTGTGGATAAGTTGCCGCAGCACATCGCTCATGAGCAACGCGGCGTGAAGCTGATCAAGGCGATGAACGAACGCTTCAAGGTGCCAAGGGATTGCCAGGAGTTGGCGTTGCTGGTGGGCGAATATCACACCCATGGCCACCGCGCACTGGAGCTGAGGCCCTCGACATTGCTGGAGTTGCTGCAAAGCTTCGACGTTTACCGTCGCCCGCAACGCTTTGAAGAGTTTGTGGTGGCATGCGAGATGGACGCCCGCGGGCGCAAGGGCCTTGAGCAGAGAAGTTATCCACAAGCCGATTATTTGCGCGGTGCGGCGCTGGCGGCCAGAGGTGTGGCCGTCGCACCGCTACTGGAACAAGGCTACAAAGGTCCCGAACTGGGCGAAGCGCTGAAACGCGAACGGCTCAAGGCGCTAAAAGCCTACAAGAGCGAGTCCGGCGTCAACGGCTGATCCCGCCATTCGAACGCGACCGGCGCCAGTACCTGGTCAATGTGTGCATCCTCCCACAGCGCGGCAAATGACTTGCCCACCTCAGGATGCACACGCTGCGGCGCCATCAACGACAGCGGCCACAGCACAAACGCGTTCTTCAGGATTTCGGCCCGGGGCAGGATCAGGCCATCGAAGTTACCCACCAGCTCGCCATACAGCAGCACGTCGATGTCCAGCGGCAAGCCCTTGCGATCCGGGGCGTAGCGGCCATTGTCGGCCTCGATGAATTTCAGCCGGCGGTCCAGTTCCATCAACGGCAGGTCGGTATACGCCGACACCACCAGATTGAAGAATGGCCCGCTCTTGATGCCCACAGGCTGGCTTTCAAACACCGGCGAACAGCGCATCTGCGTCAGGAAACCCGCCAGCGCATCAAGGCCAGCGTGCAAATGGGCCTCACGCTCGATGTTACTGCCAAGACCAAGGTAAACCTGAGTTAGCGACATCCGCGCTCGATCTCCACGCCCACACCCTTGGCGGCCGGTACGGCGCCGGGCTTGGTCAGTTTGAGGTGCAGCCAGGGAATCTGGAACTCACTCATCAACACCTCAGCCAGGCGCTCGGCGAAGGTTTCCACCAGCTGGAATTGCGCCTGCTCGGCAAAGGCCTGGATCCGCGCGGACACGCTCGCGTAATCCAGCGCCAGGGTCAGGTCATCACCGGCAGCGGCCGGGCGGTTATCCCAGGCGAAGCTCAGGTCCAGACGCAGGCATTGCCGGATACCGCGCTCCCAGTCGTAGGCCCCGATCACGGTGTCGACTTCCAGGCCTTCGATAAACACTCTGTCCAAGCACTCTTCTCCGCTGCACGACAAGGGCGCGATGCCCCGTTAGAATCAGGGCGTCCTCGCCCGGAATAGTTAGCATGTTTTGGTTACTGGCGACTCTCGCCTACCTGCTCGGCTCGCTGTCCTTCGCCATTTTGCTCAGCCGCCTGACGGGAAATCCCGACCCGCGAATGAGTGGCTCAGGCAATGCCGGCGCCACCAATATGTTGCGCCTGGCCGGCAAGAAACTCGCCGTACTCACGCTGTTCGGCGACGTCTGCAAGGGCCTGCTGCCGGTGCTGATCGCCGATCTCGCCGGGCTGTCGCTGCAACAGCAAGCCTGGATCGGCGTCTGCGCGGTGCTCGGCCACCTGTTCCCGCTGTACTTTCGCTTTCGCGGCGGCAAAGGCGTTGCGACGGCGGCCGGCATGCTGCTGGGGATCTACCCACCGGCGGCGCTGCTGGCCATCCTGGCCTGGCTGCTGACGTTCTACCTGACACGCACCAGCTCGCTGGCCGCCCTCATCGCCACGCCCCTGACCCTGCCGTTGCTGGCGTGGCAGGAACCGGAGGCGCTGGTGCCGATGAGCGTGCTCACGCTGCTGATCGTCTGGCGCCACCGGGGCAATTTACGCGACCTGTTTGCCGGGCGCGAACGGCATTTTTAAATACGCCCGGTGAACCCGGCTCACGTTCGCCCGTTACAGCGGCGGCAACTGCTCCATCGGCCAGCGCGCCTGCACGCTGATTGCCAGGCTTTCATGCTGCCCGGCCTGCAAACGCTGGCAACCGGCATAGGCGATCATCGCACCGTTATCGGTGCAGAATTCGGGACGCGCATAAAACACGTCGCCCTTCATGTCGCCGAGCATTTTCTCCAGGGAGCTGCGCAGCGCCTTGTTCGCGCTGACGCCGCCCGCGATCACCAGGCGCTTCATGCCCGCCTGCTTCAGGGCCCGCTTGCACTTGATGGTCAAAGTCTCCACCACGGCCTGCTGGAACGCCAGCGAGATGTCGCAACGGGCTTGCTCACTGTCGTCTCCGGCGCTGACGCTCTGCTGCCAGGTGTTCAGGGCAGAGGTTTTCAGGCCGCTGAAACTGAACATCAGGCCAGGGCGATCGCACATCGGGCGCGGGAAGGTATAGCGCCCCGGAACGCCTTTTTCTGCCAAGCGGGCGATTTCCGGGCCGCCCGGATAATTAAGGCCCATCATCTTCGCAGTCTTGTCGAAAGCTTCACCGGCAGCGTCGTCCAGGCTTTCGCCCAGCAGCGTGTATTGACCGATTCCGTCGACCTGAACCAGCTGCGTATGGCCGCCTGAAACCAACAAAGCGACGAACGGGAACGCTGGCGGGTTTTCTTCCAGCATCGGTGCCAGTAAATGGCCTTCCATGTGGTGCACACCAAGGGCCGGAATGCCCCAGGCAAATGCCAGCGCCTGGGCGCAAGAGGCCCCAACCAGCAGGGCTCCGACCAATCCGGGGCCTGCGGTATAGGCAATGGCGTCGATCTCGGTCGGCACGCAGCCGGCCTCGTCCAACACCTGCCGAATCAATGGCAGCATGCGTTTCACATGATCACGGCTGGCCAGCTCCGGCACCACGCCGCCATAGGCGCGATGCAGGTCGATCTGACTGAACAGTGCGTCGGCCAAAAGCCCGCGTTCACTGTCGTAAAGTGCGACACCGGTTTCGTCGCACGAGGTTTCTAATCCCAGAACTAGCATGGGTTTGCGCCTTGTAGAGGCTGAATTCGAAGGCGCGCATAATAGTCGCCACTCCCCCTCCCGACTAGCGGTTTTCGATCAGAGGCTTTGCATTCCGGGCAATGAGGGGTTAACATCCGCAACCCTTAAAAACCGACGACCTCAGCCGCGAATTTTTTGCGACGAGAACGTTGATTCCCGGTAATGAAAGAAGGTAGCTCTGGATGCCAGCCGTCAAAGTAAAAGAGAACGAACCCTTCGACGTAGCTCTGCGTCGTTTCAAGCGCTCCTGCGAAAAAGCCGGTGTTCTGGCTGAAGTTCGTAGCCGCGAATTTTACGAGAAGCCAACTTCTGAGCGTAAGCGTAAAGCAGCAGCCGCTGTTAAGCGTCACGCCAAGAAAGTTCAGCGCGAGCAGCGCCGCGCCGTTCGTCTGTACTAATACACAGACGTTCGTAGCAAGCTTCTGCCAAGCCCGGCCCTCAGCCGGGCTGTTGGCATTTGCGGATATCGCTTGATGCTTCACCGTTGACGCCGCACACGCGACTGAAACGAACTGCTTCACACGTCAGGACTGGCTCTTTTGCCAGCGGTGCACGTCTCTTCTGACGAGCCTAACAAGGCTACTGACGAGCACACTTATTTTTTAACAGGCGATCAACAGGTCGGCTGCGCCCACCGATGAGCTTCCGAGGCCCCCACATGGCCAAGACCGGACTCCCGGGCAACATTTCTACGCCGGGCACTGATCGGAACTAACGTCAGTGAATGTTCGGCAGATACACTTCCTGACAGACCAAGCAGACGACAGTAGATCGAGCCGCACAACACGCGCGCCTTGAGCACTTTGCGGGCCCTCTTTTACACGCAGTGATGACGAGAACGCCATGGCCGGGCTAATTCCCCAGAGCTTTATTGACGACCTTCTGAACCGCACCGACATCGTCGATGTTGTCAGCTCGCGCCTGCAGATGAAAAAGGCCGGCAAGAACTACACCGCCTGCTGCCCGTTCCACAAGGAAAAGACTCCGTCGTTCAGCGTCAGCCCCGACAAGCAGTTCTACTACTGCTTCGGCTGCGGCGCTGGCGGCAACGCCCTCGGCTTCATCATGGACCACGACAACCTGGACTTCCCCCAGGCCGTCGAGGAACTGGCGAAAGCCGCCGGCATGGAAATCCCCCGCGAAGAAAGTGGCCGCCCGCACAAACCGCGGCAACCCACCGATTCGCCGCTGTACCCGCTGCTTACCGCTGCTGCCGACTTTTACCGCCAGGCACTGAAAAGCCACCCGCAGCGCAAAGCCGCCGTCGATTACCTCAAGGGCCGCGGCCTGACCGGTGAAATCGCCCGCGACTTCGGCCTCGGCTTCGCCCCGCCGGGCTGGGACAACCTGTACAAGCACCTGAGCAGCGACACCCTGCAGCAAAAAGCCATGATCGACGCCGGCCTGTTGGTGGAAAACGCCGAGACCGGCAAGCGTTATGATCGTTTCCGCGACCGCGTGATGTTCCCGATCCGCGACAGCCGCGGCCGCATCATCGCGTTCGGCGGCCGGGTGCTGGGGGACGACAAGCCCAAATACCTGAACTCACCGGAAACCCCGGTGTTTCATAAAGGCCAGGAACTCTACGGCCTGTTTGAAGCGCGCAAGAACAATCGCAACCTCGACGAAATCATCGTGGTTGAAGGCTATATGGACGTGATTGCCCTGGCCCAGCAAGGTTTGCGCAACGCCGTGGCGACCCTGGGCACCGCGACCAGCGAAGAGCACTTGAAGCGCCTGTTTCGCGTAGTGCCCAACGTACTGTTCTGCTTCGACGGCGACCAGGCCGGCCGCAACGCAGCGTGGCGTGCCCTTGAGTCGACCCTGTCGAGCCTGCAGGACGGGCGGCGCGCACGCTTCCTGTTCCTGCCCGAAGGCGAAGACCCGGACACCCTGGTCCGCTCCGAAGGCACCGACGCGTTCCGCGCGCGCATCAACCAACACGCACAACCGCTGGCCGATTACTTTTTCCAGCAACTGACCGAAGAGTCCGACCCGCGCTCCCTCGAGGGCAAGGCCCACATGGTCACCCTCGCGGCACCGCTGATCGACAAGGTTCCGGGCGCCAACCTGCGCACCCTGATGCGCCAGCGCCTGCTGGAAATCACCGGCTTGAGTGGCGAGGCCGTCAGCCAGCTGGCCCGCAGCGCGCCGCAAGAGGCGCCGCCGGCCTACGACCCGGGCATGGATTACGACGCCATGCCGGACTACTCCGACTTCCACCAACCGCAGGAGGCCTACACGCCCCAGCAGGAGTGGACACCGAAGAAACCCGGCGCCGGCGGCAAGAAATGGGACAAGAAACCCTGGGACAAAAACGGCAAACGTGGCGGTGACCGTGACGAACCGCGCGGCCCACGCGTCCCAGCAGCAGTAGAGCCGCCCACCATGGCAGCCCTGCGTACACTTTTGCACCACCCGCAACTGGCACAAAAAGTCGAGGATGCGGGGCACTTTGCGGCCGAAGACCACACCAATACGCAACTGTTGGTGGCCCTGCTCGAAGCCGTACAGAAGAATCCTAAGCTAAACTCATTCCAGCTGATTGCACGCTGGCACGGCACCGAACAGGGCCGTTTGCTGAAGGCATTGGCAGAAAAGGAATGGCTGATTGATGGCGATAACCTTGAACAACAGTTTTTCGACACCATTACTAGCTTGGTAGCTCGTCAACGCGAGCGAAACCTGGAACAACTTCTTCGAAAAGCGCGTCAGAGTGAATTGACCGCCGAAGAGAAAAATCAACTGCGCGACCTTTTAAGTCGCAATGTTTCCGCATCAAACCCGACCTCAGCTGGCGTGTGAGGTCATAGCTCGGGTATAATCCTCGGCTTGTTTTTTGCCCGCCAAGACCTTCAGTGGATAGGGTGTTATGTCCGGAAAAGCGCAACAGCAGTCTCGTATCAAAGAGTTGATCACCCTTGGTCGTGAGCAGAAGTATCTGACTTACGCAGAGGTCAACGACCACCTGCCTGAGGATATTTCAGATCCAGAGCAGGTGGAAGACATCATCCGCATGATTAATGACATGGGGATCCCCGTACACGAGAGTGCTCCGGATGCGGACGCCCTTATGTTGGCCGACGCCGATACCGACGAGGCAGCCGCTGAAGAAGCAGCCGCCGCGTTGGCAGCGGTCGAGACCGACATCGGTCGCACGACTGACCCTGTGCGCATGTATATGCGCGAAATGGGTACGGTAGAGCTGCTGACACGTGAAGGCGAAATCGAAATCGCCAAGCGTATCGAAGAGGGCATCCGTGAAGTGATGGGCGCAATCGCGCACTTCCCAGGCACGGTTGACCACATTCTCTCCGAGTACACTCGCGTCACCACCGAAGGTGGCCGCCTGTCCGACGTCCTGAGCGGTTATATCGACCCGGACGACGGCATTGCGCCACCTGCGGCTGAAATTCCGCCACCGATCGATGCCAAGGCTGCGAAAGCAGACGACGACACCGACGACGACGAAGCTGAAGCCAGCACCGATGACGAAGAAGAAGTCGAAAGCGGTCCGGATCCGATCATCGCAGCCCAGCGCTTTGGCGCGGTCTCCGATCAGATGGAACTGGCTCGCAAGGCCCTGAAGAAGCACGGTCGCGGCAGCAAGCAGGCAACTGCTGAATTGCTGGCCCTGGCTGAACTCTTCATGCCGATCAAACTGGTACCGAAGCAATTCGAAGGCCTGGTTGAGCGGGTTCGTAGCGCCCTTGAGCGTCTGCGTGCACAAGAGCGTGCGATCATGCAGCTCTGTGTCCGTGATGCGCGCATGCCGCGTGCCGACTTCCTGCGCCAGTTCCCTGGCAACGAAGTCGACGAAAGCTGGACCGACGCACTGGCCAAAGGCAAAAGCAAATACGCTGAAGCCATTGGTCGCTTCCAGGCCGACATCGTTCGTTGCCAGCAGAAGCTGACTGCATTGCAGACTGAAACCGGTCTGACGATTGCCGAGATCAAGGACATCAACCGTCGCATGTCGATCGGTGAGGCCAAGGCCCGCCGCGCGAAGAAAGAGATGGTTGAAGCGAACTTGCGTCTGGTGATCTCCATCGCCAAGAAGTACACCAACCGTGGCCTGCAATTCCTCGATCTGATCCAGGAAGGCAACATCGGCTTGATGAAAGCGGTGGACAAGTTCGAATACCGTCGCGGCTACAAGTTCTCGACTTATGCCACCTGGTGGATCCGTCAGGCGATCACTCGCTCGATCGCCGACCAGGCCCGCACCATCCGTATTCCGGTGCACATGATCGAGACGATCAACAAGCTCAACCGTATTTCCCGGCAGATGTTGCAGGAAATGGGTCGCGAACCGACCCCGGAAGAGTTGGGCGAACGCATGGAAATGCCTGAGGATAAAATCCGCAAGGTATTGAAGATCGCTAAAGAGCCGATCTCCATGGAAACCCCGATCGGTGATGACGAAGACTCCCATCTGGGTGACTTCATCGAAGACTCGACCATGCAGTCGCCAATCGATGTTGCTACCGTTGAGAGCCTGAAAGAAGCGACTCGCGACGTACTGTCCGGCCTCACTGCCCGTGAAGCCAAGGTACTGCGCATGCGCTTCGGCATCGACATGAATACCGACCACACCCTTGAGGAGGTTGGTAAGCAGTTCGACGTTACCCGTGAGCGGATTCGTCAGATCGAAGCCAAGGCGCTGCGCAAGCTGCGCCACCCGACGAGAAGCGAGCATTTGCGCTCCTTCCTCGACGAGTGATCACAAAAACCCCGGCCCAGGCCGGGGTTTTTGCTTCTACAGATTAAATCCTCGCTGCCTCCCCTCCCCCGCAATGCCCGTCTACACTCGAAACATTCCCCGTGCCATAACGAGACCGTTATGCCCAGATTGCCGACCGTGTTACTGCTGTCGCTGCTGACCTGGACCGCAACGGCTGGCGCGTTGACTCTCACCGATGAAGAGCGTGGCTGGCTGGCGGACCACCAAGAGTTGCGCCTGGGCGTCGACGCCTCTTGGCCACCCTTTGAATACCGCGATGAAGACGGTCGCTACCAGGGCCTGGCCGCTGATTATGTGCGGCTGATGCAGGATCGCCTTGGCGTCAGGATAAAACTGATCGAGCCGGTGAACTGGAGTGCCGTGCTGGAACAGGCCCGCAACAACCAGCTCGACCTGCTGCCGGGCATCATGTCCACACCGGAACGCCAGGGTTTCCTGTCGTTTACCCGGCCTTATCTCGACTTCCCCATCGTCATCCTCGCCCACGAAGGCGGCCCGCAACCACGCAGCCTCAAAGACCTGTACGGGTTGAAGGTGGCCGTGGTGGAAAACTACGCGCCCCATGAACTGCTGCGCACTCACCACCCGGACCTCAACCTGGTGGCCATGCCCAATGTCAGCGCCACGTTGCAGGCCCTGGCCACCGACAAGGTCGACGCCGTAGTGGGCGATCTGGCGTCCAGCGTGTGGAGCCTGCGCCAACTCAAGCTGGAAGGCCTGTACATCAGCGGCGAAACGCCTTACCGCTATCAATTGGCCATGGGCGTACCCAAGGACGACAAGATGCTGGTGGGCATCCTCGATAAAGTCCTGGCCGACATCAGCCCGGCTGAGACCGAGGCCATCCAGCAGCGCTGGGTCGGCAACGTCATCGACCACCGCACGCTCTGGACGGATGTGCTGCTCTACGGGTTGCCTGCCGTGCTGTTGCTGAGCATCGTGCTGGCCGTGGTTATTCGGATCAATCGTCGGCTCAGCTCGGAAATTTCCCGCCGGGTCGCCCTCGAACAGGAACTGCGCAGCAGCGAATACCACTATCGCGGCCTGGTGGAGAGCCTTTCCGCGATCGCCTGGGAAGCCAGCATCAGCGATTTCACCTACAGCTACGTGTCGCCCCACGCCGAGGAACTGCTGGGTTACCCCCGTGCCCACTGGCTGATCCCGGGCTTCTGGCGCAACATCATCCACCCCGCGGACCTGACCCGCACCGAATCCTATTGCTACGCCGAAACCCGGGCCAACCGCGACCACAGTGTCGACTACCGGGTGATCACCGCCGATGGACGCTGCCTGTGGGTGCGGGACATCGTCAGCCTGATCGAACACGGCCACGAGCCCGTGCTGCGCGGCCTGATGATCGACATCAGCGAGGCCAAGCGCACCGAGGAAGCGTTGCAGCTTTCGGAACAGAAATTCGCCTCTGTGTTCCAGCAATGCCCGGACATCCTGGTCATCGCCCGGCTGTCGGACGGCTGCCTGATGGAGGTCAATAAGGCATTCGAAGACCAGATCGGCCTGAGCGCCGAAGCAGTCGTAGGAAAAACCGCCACTGAACTGAATATCTGGGGCATCCAGGGCGTAGGCCCCGGCCTGCTGCAACGGGTACAGACCACCAGCATCCGCAACCTGGAAATGCCCTTCCTGCGCAGCAACGGCCAGGCCTTCACCGGACTGATCTCCGCCGAACCCTTTCAACTGGATACCACCGAAGCCCTGGTCGTGGTGGTGCGTGACATCACCCAGCTGAAAGAAACCCAGCAGCGGCTGCAAACCTCCGAAGAGAAATTCGCCAAGGCCTTCCATGCCTCTCCCGACGGCCTGCTGTTGTCCCGCCAAAGCGACGGTTTGCTGATTGAGGTCAACGAAGGATTCAGCCGTATTACCGGCTTCAACAGCGTGATGTCGCTGGACCAGTCAACCCTGGACCTCGGGATCTGGGTCGACCTGAACGAACGCAAAGATATGTTGGAGCGACTGCAACGGGATGGATTTGTCCGCGACTTTGTCTGCCACATCCGCCGCAGCGACGGCGAAATTCGCCTGTGTGAAGTCTCCAGCCGCCCGCTGCCCATCGGCGACGACGACTGCATGCTGACCATCGCCCGGGACATCACCGAACGCCAACTGATGCAGGAAAAACTGCAACAGGCCGCCACCGTGTTCGAGAGCACGGCCGAAGGCGTACTGATCACCGACACCCGGCAAAATATCAGCGCCGTGAACCGCGCCTTCAGCGAGATCACCGGCTACAGCGAAGCCGAGGCCCTTGGCCAAACCCCGCGCCTGCTTGCCTCGGGCCTGCACGACAGCGCCTTCTACGCGGCCATGTGGCACCAACTGACGGCCAACGGCCACTGGCAAGGCGAGATCTCCAACCGGCGCAAGAACGGCGAGCTGTACCCCAGCTGGCTGACCATCAGCGCCGTGCGCAACCGCGAGGAGTCGATCACCCACTTCGTCGCCGTGTTTGCCGACATCTCCAGCCTCAAGCACGCCCAGGCGCGCCTCGATTACCAGGCCCACCACGACCCGCTGACCGGCCTGCCCAACCGCACCCTGTTTGAAAGCCGCCTGCAAGCCGCCCTCAACAACCAACAGGAAACCGGCAGCCAGGGCGCCGTGCTGTTCCTCGACCTCGACCGCTTCAAACACATCAACGACAGCCTCGGCCACCCGATTGGCGACCTGCTGCTCAAGGACATCGCCGTTCGCCTCAAGGACCAACTGCGAGACGTCGACACCGTCGCGCGCCTGGGTGGCGACGAATTCATCATCCTGCTGCCCGGCCTGCAACAAGCCAGCGACGCCGAACACCTGGCCAATAAGCTGCTGGCCTGCTTCACCCCACCGTTCCAGGCGGGCGAGCATGAGTTCTTCATCAGCGCCAGCATCGGCACCAGCCTGTACCCACGGGACGGCAACGACGTCGCCACCCTGGTCAAAAACGCTGACGCCGCCATGTACCGCTCCAAGGCCAAGGGCCGCAACCGCGTCGAAAGCTACACCCAGGACCTCACTGCGCAAGCCAACGAGCGCGTGGCCCTGGAACACGAACTGCGCCGAGCGATCGAGCGCAACGAATTGTCTCTCTATTACCAGCCGAAACTCAGCCTCGACACCCAACAACTGATCGGCGCCGAAGCCCTGATTCGCTGGCGCCACCCCACCTTCGGCGAAGTGCCGCCCGAGCACTTCATTGCCCTGGCCGAAGAGAACGGCATGATCCTGCAGATTGGCGACTGGGTACTGGAGCAGGCCTGCCGACAGATGCACGACTGGCGAGAAATTTTTGATGACTTCGGCCCGCTGTCCGTCAACCTCGCCGGCGCGCAACTGCGCCACCCCAACCTGCTGGCGCGCATCGAGCAACTGCTGCGGGACAACCGCCTGGAGCCTGGCTGCCTGCAACTGGAGATCACCGAAAACTTCATCATGAGCCAGGCCGAAGAAGCGCTGGAGGTGCTGCACCAGCTCAAGCATCTGGGCGTGCAACTGGCCATTGATGACTTCGGCACCGGCTATTCGTCCCTCAGCTACCTGAAACGCCTGCCGCTGGACTTCCTGAAGATCGACCAATCCTTCGTCCGTGGCCTGCCCGACGACCCACACGATGCGGCGATCGTGCGCGCCATCATCGCCCTTGGGCACAGCATGCAATTCACCATCATTGCCGAGGGCGTAGAAACGCCGGCCCAGCAAGCGTTTCTGGCGGCTGAAGGTTGTGAGCAGATGCAGGGCTACATCGTCAGCCTGCCGCTGCCGCCGGACCTTTTCGCCGCTACGTTCCTTCGTATGAGCGTTTCGGACTTTTCGGATGGCACAGCGAAGAAACCATCGCTATAATCCGCGGCCTACTGAGGGCCTATAGCTCAGTTGGTTAGAGCAGGGGACTCATAATCCCTTGGTCGTAGGTTCGAGTCCTACTGGGCCCACCATCTTGAAAGCCGCGCATTGCGCGGCTTTGTCGTTTCTGGCGCGCGTGAGTCGTGCAGCAATGAAACATTAGTTAGTTGTCCCGAACGGCTACGGCACTGACCATGATTCCCAGTCAACGCCAATTCAGCACGAGGGAAACTTGTTCCATGCATCAGCAAAAACGCTCGCCGCGCAACGCAATCCACGGCCTGGGCATACGTGCCACAGCCGCCGTCGCAATCACCCTCGCAACCTTGAGCGGCGCACAAGCCGCCCCCGCCGCCACTGACTCCATCAAGGCATTCAAGCTCTGCACCGGCGCCGACAACAATTCGCACGTACTGGAAGGCACCATCGACCAGAGCATGCGCAATGACGTGACCGCCATTCACTTCAAGCAAACGGCGGCGCATTCCTCGTATAGCTGGCATAACGACCCGGAGCCACAGTACGTCATGACGCTGTCCGGCACCCTGGCGTTCGTGACACGCGGCGGTGAGAAGTTCACGTTGCATCCGGGTGAAGTACTGATCGCCGAAGACAACACCGGCACCGGGCACCGCTGGAATCTGGTGGACGATCAACCGTGGCGGCGAGGGTACGTGGTGCTGAAGCCGGGCGCGCCGGATTCATTTATCCCGAACGATGCTGCCGCTGCGAAGGTGTGCAAGGGGTCGTAGTCTCGCTGATCACACCTCCTCGAATAAAAGAAAGACTTACGCTTTGCGGTGTAAGCCTTTTTTGTACTGCGTGCTCTACCGGCCCGTTATCAAACGGAAAGTTCGCGCAAAGCCGCCGTCGCCAGGAACCCAGAGCGCGAGGCATAGCGATGGTCTTTTTGCACTCGCTCATCGATACGATTCAAAAGTTGCTCAGGCAGTGAGGCGTTGAACCTGACTGACTTGCCCAGGTAAGGAGTGAGATCAAAGTCGATCACCGCCCACACGCCACCCGCAAAGTCCGGATTCTCCAAATGGACGTCGACCTCTCTAGCCTGAGGAAGCCGCTCCTCATCAGCAACCAATCCCTCGAGGTGCAGCGCTAAAGCTTCGCGGACATTATCCAGAGCTTCGGAAAAGGTTGTGCCCGCAGAAAAGCAACCTGGCACGTCCGGGACGGTCACGCTGTAATCTGAATCAGCGTCTTTGTGTATCACCACTGGAAATTTCATTTTTCCTCCTTTGAATGAGCCGCAGCGGGATCATTCACCACATAACCTACGGTCATCACTTCAGGCCTGCTGATTTCAAAATGCTGTGCAAGGTCCCCTTGGCTATCTCTGTTTAGGATGAGGAACCGTCACCCGGCCGGGCTTGGTTGAGTGCTTGAATTGATGGTGACTGCCTTTCGCCGCCACCTCAAACCATCCATCCGCCATCAGCAAGTCAATTACCTCTCTGCTTCTCATCGCGCCCGCTCCACAGTGTGT
The DNA here is from genome assembly GCF_013386245.1 of Pseudomonas sp. 21615526. Lineage (NCBI taxonomy): Bacteria > Pseudomonadati > Pseudomonadota > Gammaproteobacteria > Pseudomonadales > Pseudomonadaceae > Pseudomonas > Pseudomonas sp. 21615526. Next base: position 52,566 of record NZ_JACAOM010000015.1, read on the forward strand.
ACCTTACACACCGAAGGTATCCTGCAGCATCTTTTATACACACAGGACACACCAATGAAAAAAGCCCGCTCATTTCTGAACGGGCTCATGCGAAGAATATGATGACGACGCCTATCGCCGCTTCGCCAGCGAACTAATGTCAGTTTTTGTGCCTTGACTGACTCTCAGCTTACCAACGCATTAACAATGACTTGCGCCGTACCTAGCAACGGCGCATCCCCTCTAAACGCCCCAATTACCTGCAACCCCACCGGCAACTCCCCTTCCCCACGCATCACCGGTACATTCACCTGCGGCAAGCCAAACGCGCCCCAGAACTTGATGAAGTCCGACGGGCCAGTGGTTTCCAACCCCACCGGCGCCAACATCCCGCAGGAAACACTCAACATCGCATCAAACGGCTGGCAGATTTGCGCAAGCTGCGGGGCCAGTTGTACCAAGCGGGCCTTGGCTGCCGACTCCTGCTCCCAACTCGTCGCCTGGGCACGCTCGATCATGGCCAACGTCGAGTCGCTGAGTAGTTCGGGATGAGACTGAAACTCCTTGGCCAATGAACGGGCACCTTCGCAATCGTTGATCAACTGGTGATCGTCGAATACTCCGTCGAACGCCTCGGGCAACACGACTTCACTGACAAGAGGCCCCAACCTGGCTATCGCTAGCTCAATCGCCTGGGCCACCACCGGCTGCACATCCGACCAGCGAGAAGTACGGCAGAAACCAAGCCGCAAAGGCCGACGACCGACCTCAACAGCCGGAAACCCTCGAATCAACACCTGCGCCACCCGCTCAAGATCACGCACCGAGCGCCCATACCAACCCACCGTATCGAAGCTCGGCGCCAGGGGTTTCACGCCTTCCAGCGAGACCAGTCCAAACGACGGTTTGAAGGCAAACAACCCGCAATAAGCCGCAGGCTTGAGCAGCGACCCGGCCGTCTGGGTACCCAACGCCAACGGGAAAAACCCGGCCGCCATCCCCGCCGCGGAACCCGCGCTGGAGCTACCCGGCGTGCGGGACAGATCGAGCGGATTACGCGTCGGCCCTGTGTGCATGTAGGCAAATTCGGTGGTGTGGGTCTTGCCCATGATGATCGCGCCCGCCTGTCGTAGCAGCGTCACCACATGGGCATCCCGCGATGGACGATTACCCAGGTAAATCGGCGAATAGAATTCCGTTGGGTGGTCGGCGGTATCAAAGATGTCCTTGACCCCCACGGGCAAGCCCGCCAGCGGACCGGAACAGCCTTCAAGCTGCAACGCCTGCTCGCGCACCGCCTCAGCGTCGAAGGATACAAACGCCTGGATATCTGGTTCGTCGACACCTATGCGCGCAAGAAAGTGTTCAGCAACCAAAGCCGGCGTAATCGCCCCCGAACCCACCGCCTCGGCGATGCCCGTTGCATCCAGGCCATTCATCAAAGCGCCCTCACTTGGCAAACAACTGCCCAATGTCCTTGAACGCCTTGAACTCCAACGCGTTGCCGCACGGGTCAAACAGGAACAACGTCGCCTGCTCGCCCACCTGGCCTTTGAAACGAATATGCGGTTCCAACACAAACTGGGTATTGCGCGCCTGCAAACGCTCCGCCAACGCATGCCAATCATCCCAACTCAACACCACGCCAAAATGCGGCACCGGCACGTCGTGGCCGTCCACTGCATTGGTGTGCGCCGCCTCTTGAGAAGCGGTTTTCGGGTGCTCATGAATCACCAATTGATGCCCGAAGAAGTCGAAGTCGACCCAGTGATCACTGGCACGTCCCTCCTCCAACCCAAACACCTCGCCATAAAACTGCCGCGCAGCCGCCAGGTCGAATACCGGAATTGCCAGGTGAAAAGGAGCCAGTGCCATCAGGTCTAACCTCTATGGGTATTAAGTCCTTGCGAGTCTAGCCTTGCCGTAACCGATGGAAAGACGATAATTTTCGCAGCGAGCTCAAATTATTTTGATCAATCGAGACGCCCATGCTGCGGGAACTGAAAACCTTTATCGCCGTTACCCGCCATGGCACGTTCGCCGCAGCGGGCATGCATATCGGGCTGACGCAATCGGCGGTGAGTGCGCAGATCCGTCAGTTGGAGCAGGTGCTCGGCGTGCAGTTGTTCGACCGAACCGGGCGCCAGGCCACGCTGAACGCGGCGGGGATCCGCGCGCTGCCGCTGGCCAGGGAGATTCTCGAGACGTTCAACCGCATGGCTGTGCCGGTGGATGCCAATGAGTACAGGGGCGAGTTGAAGGTCGGCGCCATCACCACCGCCCAGACCGGCCTGCTGCCCCAGGCCCTGGTGCGTTTGCGCCAGGCGGCGCCGACGGTGGAGTGCAAGTTGGTGCCGGGAGTTTCCCTGGAGCTGCTCAGCCAGGTGGATGCAGGCGAACTCGACTCGGCGATCATCATTCGCCCACCCTTTGACTTGCCCAAGGAACTGCACGTGCAACTGCTGCGCAGGGAGCCGTTTGTGTTGATCGCGCCGCTGACGGTCGAGGGGGATGACCCGCTGCAACTGCTCGCCGCTCATCCTCACGTGCGCTACGACCGGGCTTCGTTTGGCGGGCGGCTGGTCAGTCGCTTTCTGCGGGATCAGCGGCTGGACGTGCAAGTGGCGCTGGAACTGGACGAGATCGAGGCGCTGGTCAAAATGGTCGAATGCGGCCTGGGCGTTTCACTGGTTCCCCACGCCGGACTATGGCTGGACCGATCCCCGCAGGTGCGTGTCATCCCGCTGGGCGAGCTGACCTTTAACCGGGAAATCATCTTGCTGAGCCGCTACAGCCAGCGCAACCTTCCGGTGCCACAACTCTTTGCCCGATGCCTGCTGGCTGACGTGATCTGAGACGCAAAAAAAGCCGCACATCCGTGCGGCTTTCTCAGGCCCTATTTCTTGGGCAACGCGTAGGCAATCACATAGTCCCCACGGTCCGGCGACTGTCGCGCGCCGCCGGCGGTTAGCACGATGTACTGCGTGCCAGTCTTGGGCGAGACATAGGTCATCGGTCCCGATTGGCTACCCACCGGCAGACGGGACTTCCAGATCTCGTTACCGTTGCCGGTATCGAAGGCGCGCAGGTAGAAGTCCTGGGTGCCGGCGAAAAACAGCAAGCCGGACTGCGTGGCCAGAGACGCGCCAAGAGTCGGCATGCCAATCGGAATCGGCATGTGCATGCGGATACCCAGCGGGCCGGTGTCTTCAACCGTGCCCACCGGCACTTGCCACATCAGCTTGTGGGTTTTCAGGTCGATGGCCGACAGGGTGCCGAACGGCGGCTTCTGACACGGAATGCCCGCCGCCGAGAGGAAGCGCTCGCGCATTGCACCGAATGGCGTACCTTCTTGCGGCACCACGCCCATTTCGATGCCACTGGCACCGGCGGCGATCTTGTCGCGCGGGATCATGTAGTTGGCCAAACCCAGGCGCATGTCGTTGACGAACATGTAGTGGGTGTTCGGGTCCACCGACACACTGCCCCAGTTCATACCCCCCAGCGAACCCGGGAATTGTAGCGCGCGGTCCAGGCCTGGTGGCGTATAGACGCCCTGATGACGCATGCCCTTGAACTGGATGCGGCACATCAACTGGTCAAACGGCGTGGCGCCCCACATGTCGGATTCGGTCAGTTGCTGATTGCCGATCGAAGGCATGTCCACCGAGAACGGCTGGGTCGGCGAATAACGTTCGCCGGGCACATTGCCCTGGGGCACCGGACGCTCTTCGACCCGGGCGATGGGCACGCCGGTTGCGCGGTTGAGCAGGAAGATTTCACCTTGCTTGGTGACTTGGGCCAGTGCCGGTTGCACGCCGCCGTTGCCATCCGGAATGTCGTAGAGCAGCGGCTGTGCCGGCAGGTCGAAGTCCCACAGGTCGTGGTGAGTGGTCTGGAAGTGCCAGCGCACTTGGCCGGTCTTCACGTCGATGGCGACGATGGAGGAGCTCCACTTGTCGTCATAGGCGGTACGTTCACCGGCGAAGAAGTCCGGGGTGGCGTTACCGGTGGGCAGGTAGACCAGGCCGAGCTTGGCGTCGTAGGACATGGCCGACCATACGTTCGGCGTGCCCCGGGTGTAGGTCTCTCCTGCAGGTGGGCGTTTGGTGGTGTTCGGGTTGCCCGGATCCCAGGCCCACACCAGTTCGCCGCTGTGCACGTCAAAGGCGCGCACCACGCCTGGCGGTTCACCGGTGGAGAAGTTGTCCGCCACACGCCCGCCCACGATCACCACATCGCCCGCCACCAGTGGCGTCGAGGTTTGCTGGTAATAACCGGGCTTCACTTCGCCCATGTCGGTCTTCAGGTCGACGGTGCCGTGGTCGCCGAAGTCTTCGCAAGGCGCGCCGGTTTCAGCATTGATCGCAATCAACCGGGCATCGCCGGTCGGCAGAAACAGACGTTTCACACAGGCTTTGGCGCCGGCGGGTTGCTCGCTGGCACTGCTGTCGAAATACCCCAGGCCACGGCAACGCTGCCAGTTGGGGCCGCTGCCCTGGGGATCGAATTTCCAGCGTTGGGCACCGGTATCGGCATCCAGGGAAAACACTTTGCCGTAGGCGGTGCACACGTAAACGCTGTCACCGATCTGCAGCGGGGTGTTCTGGTCTTCGGCACCGGCGCCATTGCTCTCGGGGATGTCGCCGGTGTGGAAGGTCCAGGCCACCTGCAACTTGTCGATGTTGCCTTTGTTGATCTGGTCCAGCGCGGCAAACCGATTGCCGGCGGTGGTGTTGCCCCAGTGGGCCCAGTCTTTTTGCTCGGTGCCCGGCGTTACCGCAGTCACCGCAGGCTCACTGCTGGCCTTGACCACGTGGGTCGGTACAAACATGTACGCCAGGGTGGCGACCACGCCCAGGCCCAGCAGCCCGGCAACGCCATAGGCGCCGCGCCCGGGTGTCGATCCGGAAGCGCGGGCGAGCTGTGGATAAATCAGCGCGACTACCAGGCCGATGACGGCGAAGGTCAGGACTCGCGAAACCAACGGCCAGTATTCCAGACCGGTATCCCACACCGCCCAGATCGCAGTCAGCACCAATGCCACGGCGTACAGCCATGCGCCCTGAGGCCGGCGCTTGGCGATCAGCACACCAGAGACCAGCATCGCCAGGCCCATCAGCAGGAAATACCAACTGCCGCCCAGCACTACGAGGTAACCGCCACCGCCTGCCAAACCCAGGCCGATCAAGGCGATCAGCAGGCCCAGCCCAACCAGCAACCATCTGCTGCCGGTGGCAGCCCCAAAGTTATTCATCGCGCAAACGTCCTTCCTGTATACCTAACGCAAAATAATGTACCAAACAGTTACTTTTCACAATCTGGCACAAAATAATGTGTTCGATCAGCGGCGAAAATAAATTCCCGGCGGGGCGGGCAGTATCGCCAGGACCGAGCCTGTAACATGCTCGCCCATTGATGCCCGCGCCGGAGAACACCTTGCCCGCCTCTCACCCTCCCGTCCTCGATGAAATCGATCGCCAGTTGATCGCCGCCTTGCAGATCAACGCGCGTGAAAGCGTGGCCATGCTTGCCCGGCAACTGGGCATCGCGCGCACCACCGTCACCTCGCGCCTGGCGCGCCTGGAAAAAACCCAGGTGATTACCGGCTATGGCGTGCGCCTCAGCCAGCGGGTGGTGGATGGTGGTTTGCAGGCCTACGTGGGGATCACCGTGCAACCGCGCTCCGGCAAGGAAGTGCTGCGCCGGATCAGTGCCATGGCGCAGGTTCAGCAGTTATGTGCGGTAAGCGGCGAGTTCGATTACGTGGCCTGGCTACGCACCGATTCGCCGGAACAGCTGGATCAACTGCTGGACCAGATCGGCAGCGTCGATGGCGTGGAGAAGACCACCACCTCGATCATCCTCAGTAACAAACTGGATCGCGGCCAACCAATCTGACCAGCAAGATCGTCACTCTGACTAAAAACAATTCAATCCGACGACACATTGCGTCTTATTAACGAACGCTACGCTCCCTAGAATGGCTGCCATCTTTTCCTATACTCAGCGGGTCGCGCCCCGCCGAGCCGCCAGCAAGGTCAGCCATGAGCATTCCTTCCAGCACCATCAGCAAGACCAATCGCCACCCGGCAAACGGCAAAAAGCCCATCACTATCTTTGGCCCGGACTTCCCGTTTGCCTTTGATGACTGGATCGAACACCCGTCGGGCCTGGGCAGCATTCCGGCGGCCAACCACGGCGCCGAAGTGGCGATCGTCGGCGCCGGGATTGCCGGGCTGGTAGCCGCCTATGAGCTGATGAAGCTGGGCCTTAAACCCGTGGTGTATGAAGCCTCGAAAATGGGTGGCCGCCTGCGCTCCCAGGCGTTTGAAGGCGCCGAAGGCATCATTGCGGAACTGGGTGGCATGCGCTTCCCGGTGTCCTCCACCGCGTTCTACCACTATGTGGACAAGCTCGGGCTGGAGACCAAACCCTTCCCCAACCCGCTGACGCCGGCTTCCGGCAGCACGGTCATCGACCTCGAAGGCCAGACGCACTACGCACAGAAACTCGCTGACCTTCCTGCACTGTTCCAGGAAGTGGCTGACGCCTGGGCCGACGCCCTGGAAGCCGGCTCGCAGTTCGCCGATATCCAGCAAGCCATCCGCGACCGTGACGTACCGCGCCTGAAAGAGCTGTGGAATACGCTGGTTCCGTTGTGGGACGACCGCACCTTCTACGACTTCGTGGCGACCTCCAAAGCGTTCGCCAAGTTGTCCTTTCATCACCGCGAAGTGTTCGGCCAGGTCGGTTTCGGCACCGGCGGCTGGGACTCGGACTTCCCCAACTCGATGCTGGAAATCTTCCGCGTGGTGATGACCAACTGCGACGATCACCAGCATCTGGTAGTCGGCGGCGTCGCCCAAGTGCCCATGGGCATCTGGCGCCATGTGCCGGAGCGTTGCGCCCACTGGCCCGAAGGCACCAGCCTCAGTTCCCTGCACAACGGTGCGCCACGGGCCGGGGTCAAGCGCATTGCCCACGCCCCGGACGGCCGTTTCGCCGTCACCGACAACTACGGTGACACCCGCGAATACGCCGCCGTGCTGACCACCTGCCAGAGCTGGCTGCTGACCACCCAGATCGAGTGCGACGAAACCCTGTTCTCGCAAAAGATGTGGATGGCCCTGGACCGCACCCGCTACATGCAGTCGTCGAAGACCTTCGTGATGGTCGACCGGCCATTCTGGAAGGACAAGGATCCGGAAACCGGCCGCGACCTGATGAGCATGACGCTGACGGATCGCCTGACCCGCGGCACCTATCTGTTCGACAACGGCGACGACAAGCCGGGGGTGATTTGCCTGTCCTATTCCTGGATGAGCGATGCGCTGAAAATGCTTCCGCAACCCATCGAGAAACGCGTGAAGCTGGCTCTGGATGCGCTGAAGAAGATCTACCCGAAAGTCGACATCGCCGCGCGGATCATCGGCGATCCGATCACCGTGTCATGGGAAGCCGACCCGCATTTCCTCGGTGCTTTCAAAGGCGCACTTCCCGGCCACTATCGCTATAACCAGCGGATGTACGCGCACTTCATACAGAAGGACATGCCGGCGGAGCAACGCGGTATTTTCATTGCCGGTGACGACGTGTCCTGGACCCCGGCGTGGGTTGAAGGCGCCGTGCAAACCTCGCTGAACGCGGTGTGGGGCATCATGACTCACTTCGGTGGCAGCACTCACCCGCAGAACCCGGGGCCGGGGGATGTGTTCGACGAGATCGGGCCAATCGCACTGCCCGAGTAAGGAGTTGCCCATGCGTGTTGCCCTGTATCAATGCCCGCCTTTGCCGCTGGACGTGGCCGGTAATCTCAAGCGCCTGCATCAGTTGGCGCAAGAGGCCAATGACGCCGACCTGCTGGTACTGCCGGAGATGTTTCTCACCGGCTATAACATCGGCGTGGAAGCGGTCGGCGCCTTGGCTGAAACCCAGGACGGTCCCGCTGCCCAATCCATCGCCGCGCTGGCGAGAAACTCGGGCGTGGCGATCCTCTATGGCTATCCGGAACGCGGTGCAGACGGGCAGATCTACAACGCCGTGCAGTTGATAGACGCCAACGGCCAACGCCTGTGCAACTACCGCAAGACCCACCTGTTTGGCGACCTCGACAACTCGATGTTCAGCGCCGGGGACGATGATTTTCCGCTGGTGGAATTGAACGGCTGGAAGCTGGGTTTCCTGATTTGCTATGACCTGGAATTCCCGGAGAACACCCGGCGCCTGGCGCTGGCCGGGGCGGAGTTGATCCTGGTGCCGACGGCCAATATGGTGCCCTTCGATTTCGTCGCCGATGTGACCGTGCGGGCGCGGGCGTTTGAAAACCAGTGTTATGTGGCCTACGCCAATTACTGCGGGCAGGAAGGCGAGATCCAGTATTGCGGGCAAAGCAGCATCGCCGCACCGGATGGCCAGCGGATTGCCCAGGCAGGTCTGGATGAAGCGCTGATCGTGGGCACACTCGATCGGCAGTTGATGGTCGACTCACGCGCGGCCAATCGCTACCTGCTGGACCGTCGTCCCGAGCTTTATGGGGCGTTGCACAAGCACTGATCCCGGCTGCTTTGCGCTAGCATAGGCACTTCCTACGTTTCGGAAGTGCTCATGCCTGCGCCGGCCCACCCTCATCACCTTCAATTGACCCTGGCCAGCGGCCTGCGGGTTTCCTTGCATCATGCGCCGCGCTTGAAGCGCGCCGCGGCTGCCTTGCGCGTTGCAGCGGGCAGCCACGATGTACCCCTGGCGTGGCCGGGACTGGCGCATTTTCTTGAGCATTTATTGTTCCTGGGCACCGAGCGTTTTCCTGCAAGCGACGGGCTGATGGCCTACGTCCAGCGCCAGGGTGGACAGGTGAATGCCAGCACCCGCGAGCGCACTACCGACTTTTTCTTTGAGGTGCCTGTTACGGCATTTGAAGCCGCACTGGAGCGCCTGGGGGACATGCTCGCCCATCCGCGCCTGGCCCTGGAAGACCAGTTGCGTGAGCGCGAAGTATTGCAGGCGGAGTTTATTGCCTGGTCGCAAGATGCCACGGCGCAACAGCAACAAGCGTTGCTGGGAGGTGTTGCGGCGGGTCATCCGTTGCGCGCGTTTCATGCGGGCAACCGGGATAGCTTGCCGGTAGAGCGTGAGGATTTTCAGCAGGCCTTGCGGGATTTTTATGAAGGTTTCTATCATTCCGGGCAGATGACCTTGAGCCTTGCGGGCCCTCAGTCGCTGGTGGAGCTGGAGGCATTGGCGCATCAGTTTGGCGCTGCGCTGAAGACTGCACCTCTGCGGCGACAGACGCCGGCGCCCGCGTTGCTGGCCGGCAATCAACGTACTTATCAACACACCGATGAACACCACTGGCATCAGGTGGTGGCAAGCGAGGCTTCCCCTGAGGCGCTGGATTTCCTCTGCCTGTGGCTGAACACTTCGGCGCCCGGCGGGTTGCTCGCCGAGTTGCAGTCGCGGCAGTTAGTCAGCGCCATTAACGCAACGGCGCTGTATCAATTTGCCGGACAGGCGTTGTTGGATATCAAGTTCACCCTGGACACTCAGGGTGCGCAGCAGACGACACTGATCGAAGAACTGCTGCACGACTGGCTGAGCTTTTTCGCACACAGTGACTGGGCGCCCCTGCGGGAAGAGTACGCCTTGCTGCTTGCTCGCAAACAACAGGTCAGTGGTGCCCAGGCATTGGCCCGGCAGGACAAGGAACTGGTCCTGTCCGAGCAGAGCGCCAGCTCCCTCAAGACCCTGCTGGACTCGCTGCAATTGCCGCCGTCCCGGCACGCCTGGCAACTGCCGCCCACCAATCCGTTCCTGCAGCCGGCAGCCAAGGAAGAGCGCCCGGGGCTGATTCGCGGGCAAACCAGCGCCCATCGCGGCCTGCGCACGTTCGCCCAGGATCGCTCCCGTGGGCGGAAGGATCTTTCGGCGCTGACCTTCAGCCAGGCCTTGCCAGGTGACACAGATGAAGGCGCGCTCTACCTGCGCTGGCATCTGGATTCGCCACTGGATGCAGAGCTTTTCCCACGGCTACGTGAGAACGCCAGCCAGGCTGGCGTCCAGATGTCTTTCGAGACAATCGGCGGTCACTGGCAGCTGAAGATGCTAGGGCTGCACGAACCCATGCCCGCGATATTGGAGGAAGTGGCACGCGAGCTGACCCGGCTCGACGAAAATGCCGGAGCGTCATCCTCCCCGGCGCCGGCAATGGCGATCCGGCAGTTACTCAAGGCATTGCCCGGGTATTGCGCCGACATCCAAGCTGCACAGCAGGTTGCTGGGCGAGACCGATGGTCAACCGCTCGCTGGCAAGGGCTCGCCGTGGGGCTGCCCGCCGCCTGCGAGACGGCGATAAAAAGTGCAGCCGGGAAACTGCCCGGCCAACCCCAAGCGGCTATCAGCGAACTGCCGTCAATCAGCAGCCAGCATCGTTGGCACGAAGTCAGGACCGATTCCAGCGACGCCGCGTTGCTGCTGTTCTGCCCGACACCCACACGCTCCTTGGCGGACGAGGCTTGCTGGCGCCTCCTCGCACATCTGGTGCAAGCGCCGTTCTACCAGCAACTGCGTGTTGAGCTTCAATTGGGCTACGCGGTGTTCAGCGGCATCCGACAGTACAACGGGCAAACCGGCCTGCTGTTTGGGGTGCAATCCCCAAGCGCGTCTCTTGCGCAAATACTTGATCGCCTGCAGGCGTTCCTGAAGCAACTGCCCGCGCTGATCAACGCCAGCGAACTGTCGAACGATCTGGCCCGGCAATTTTCCCTCGACGCCCTACCCACTTCCCAAGCCGCTGAACTGCTCTGGCACGCGCACTTGGCAGGCCACCCGTCGGATTACATCCAGCAGCTGCAAGATTTCATCCAGACCCGCACCCGCGAGGATTTAATGGTAGCTGCACAGCAACTCGATGCTGCTGCAGGCGGATGGTGCTGTGTGGCCAATGGCGCTTGTGCCGCCGGCTCCTGGCAACGATCTGGCTGATCATTGCCGCTTCGGTAAAAGGCTTTTTCCCGCAGGACAGCGCTATCTTCAAAAGAAGTACGTAACATTCACATGCACACATCTGAACATCTCCGCTTGGAGGTGGACTATATGTATTACTTGGTAGTAAACGTCCCTTCCCTTCGTAGGAGTAAGAACATGACCTGGTCCAAACCTGCTTACACTGATCTGCGTATCGGCTTTGAAGTCACCATGTACTTTGCCAGCCGCTGATTGGCTTTGTATCGCAATGCAACGCCTCGGCTCGCCCGGGGCGTTTTTATTTTTGAGTTGTGTGTAATGGAGCGGCCATGTTTGTCCAGATTCTAGGTTCCGCCGCCGGCGGTGGTTTCCCGCAATGGAACTGCAACTGCGTGAACTGTGCAGGTTTTCGCGACGGCAGCCTGCGGGCCGAGGCGCGTACCCAGTCGTCCATCGCGATTTCCGATGACGGCGTGAACTGGGTGCTGTGCAACGCCTCGCCAGATATTCGCGCCCAGCTTCAAGGCTTCGCCCCGATGCAACCGGGCCGCGCGCTGCGGGATACCGGCATCAGCGCGATCATCCTGATGGACAGCCAGATCGACCACACCACCGGCCTGCTCAGCCTGCGCGAAGGCTGCCCGCACCAGGTGTGGTGCACCGACATGGTCCATGAAGACCTGAGCACCGGCTTCCCGCTGTTCACCATGCTGACCCACTGGAACGGCGGCCTGGCCTGGAACCGCATCGAGCTGGACGCCAGCTTCACGATCCCCGCCTGCCCCAACCTGCGCTTCACACCATTGCCCCTGCGCAGCGCGGCACCGCCCTACTCACCTCACCGATTCGACCCACACCCGGGCGACAACATCGGCCTGATCGTCGAAGACCTGCGCACCGGCGGCAAGCTGTTCTATGCGCCGGGCCTGGGCAAGGTTGACGCACCGTTGCTGGAAATAATGGCCGGCAGCGATTGCCTGCTGGTGGACGGCACGATGTGGGACGACGACGAAATGCAGCGCCGTGGCGTCGGCACCCGCACCGGTCGCGAGATGGGCCACCTGGCACAAAACGGCCCCGGCGGCATGCTGGAAGTGCTGGAGCAGTTGCCCAAGCAGCGCAAGGTGCTTATCCACATCAACAACACCAACCCGATCCTGGATGAAGACTCGCCCGAGCGAGCCGAGCTGCTGCGACGCAATGTGGAAGTGGCGTACGACGGCATGAGCATTGAATTGTAGGAGCGAGCCAAATGACTGACACACCGCTGACCACCGCCGAGTTCGAACAGGCCCTGCGCGCCAAGGGCGCCTTCTACCATATCCATCACCCGTATCACGTGGCGATGTACGAAGGCCGCGCCACCCGCGAGCAGATCCAGGGCTGGGTCGCCAACCGTTTTTATTACCAGGTGAACATTCCCCTCAAGGACGCCGCGATCCTGGCCAACTGCCCGGACCGGGAGATTCGTCGTGAGTGGATCCAGCGCCTGCTGGATCACGACGGCGCTCCCGGCGAAGACGGCGGCATTGAAGCCTGGTTGCGCCTGGGACAGGCCGTCGGCCTCGACCCGGATCAACTGCGCTCCCAGGAGTTGGTACTGCCGGGCGTACGATTTGCGGTAGACGCCTACGTCAACTTCGCCCGCAGGGCCAGCTGGCAGGAAGCCGCCAGCAGTTCCCTGACCGAGTTGTTCGCCCCGCAGATCCACCAGTCGCGCCTCGACAGCTGGCCCCAGCATTACCCATGGATCGACCCCGCCGGCTACGAGTATTTCCGCACCCGCCTGGGCCAGGCTCGCCGGGATGTGGAGCACGGTCTGGCCATCACCCTGCAGCACTACACCACCCGCGAAGGCCAGGAGCGCATGCTGGAAATTCTCCAGTTCAAACTGGACATTCTTTGGAGCATGCTCGATGCAATGAGCATGGCTTATGAACTGAAACGCCCGCCGTATCACAGCGTGACCGATCAGCGTGTATGGCATAAGGGGATCACCCTATGAGCTTCGATCGCAGCAAAAAACCGACCTGGCGCCAGGGCTATCGTTTCCAGTACGAACCGGCGCAAAAAGGCCATGTGCTGCTGTACCCGGAAGGCATGATCAAGCTCAACGACAGCGCCGCCTTGATCGGTGGCTTGATCGACGGCGAGCGCGATGTCAGCGCAATCATCGCCGAGTTGGACAAGCAGTTCCCTGGCGTGCCCGAGCTCGGTGAAGACATCGAGCAATTCATGGAGGTTGCCCGTGCTCAGCACTGGATCGAACTTGCCTGACCTGCCACCCAAGCCGGAAATCGGCCTGCCGCTCTGGTTGCTGGCCGAGCTGACCTACCGCTGCCCGCTGCAATGCCCGTACTGCTCCAATCCGCTGGATTTCGCCGAGCAGGGCAAGGAACTGAGCACGGAACAGTGGATCAAGGTATTTCGTGAAGCCCGGGAAATGGGCGCTGCGCAACTGGGGTTTTCCGGCGGTGAGCCGCTGGTGCGCCAGGACCTCGCCGAACTGATCGCCGAGGCGCGCAAGCTGGGTTTCTATACCAACCTGATCACCTCCGGCATCGGCCTCACCGAGCAGAAGATCAGCGACTTCAAGAAGGCCGGCCTGGACCATATCCAGATCAGTTTCCAGGCCAGTGACGAGCAAGTGAACAACTTGCTGGCCGGCTCGAAAAAAGCCTTCGCACAAAAACTCGAAATGGCCCGGGCAGTGAAAGCCCATGGCTACCCGATGGTGCTGAACTTCGTCACCCATCGGCACAATATCGACAAGATCGACCGCATCATTGAGCTGTGCATTGCCCTGGAAGCGGACTTTGTCGAGCTTGCCACCTGCCAGTTCTACGGCTGGGCCCAGCTCAATCGGGTCGGCCTGTTGCCGACCCAGGAACAGCTGGTGCGCGCCGAACGCATCACCAACGAATACCGCGCCAAGCTCGAAGCCGAAGGCCACCCGTGCAAGCTGATATTCGTCACGCCGGATTACTACGAGGAACGCCCGAAAGCCTGCATGAATGGCTGGGGCAGCATCTTTCTGACAGTAACGCCGGACGGTACTGCCCTGCCGTGCCACGGAGCCCGACAGATGCCGGTGCAATTTCCCAATGTGCGCGACCACAGCATGCAACACATCTGGTACGACTCGTTTGGCTTCAACCGCTTTCGCGGCTACGACTGGATGCCCGAGCCGTGCCGTTCATGTGACGAGAAGGAAAAGGACTTCGGTGGGTGCCGCTGCCAGGCGTTCATGCTGACCGGGGATGCCAGCAATGCTGACCCGGTGTGCAGCAAATCGGAGCACCACGGCATGATCCTCCAGGCCCGCGAAGAAGCGGAGCACGCCACCCAGACCATTGAGCAACTGGCCTTTCGCAATGAGCGCAACTCACGGCTGATCGCGAAAGGCTGAGGTCTTTTAGCGTTTGGCGATGATGTACACCGCGTGCACGATGCCGGGAATGTAACCGCACAAGGTCAGCAGGATGTTCAGCCAGAACGCGCCAGCGAAACCCACTTGCAGGAACACACCCAGTGGCGGCAGCAGAATAGCGATGATGATGCGAATGATATCCATGGGTTCAGCTCCAGAAAATCGGCTCGTGTGAGCCGTACAAGCTAATCGACCTTGGCCGTTGGTAAGGGTTCAGTGGGATCTGGCACTCAGCCATCGTCTAATTCGCGGACAAAAAAACGCCCCCAGCCAAAAGAATCAGGCTGGAGGCGCCGCGTATACCGCGAGACGGTTCAGGAAATATGGGGCTTAAACGGCAATGCCCTTGCGGCATTGCAGCTGTGCAGTGCGCACCCGGGAGAAGGCACGGGCCAGGCGCAGGAGCATTTCGTCGACGTTGCTTTTGCTCAATGTGAGCGCCGGGGTGAAGCGCAGGCAATCGGGTTGCGGCGCGCTCAGGATCAGGCCTTCACTGAGCGCGGCCTTTACCACGGCATCTGCCGAATCCTCCGACAGAGTCAGTCCCCACATCAGGCCCTGGCCGCGCAGTTCACCCTGGTCATAGCGATGCGCCAGGCGGGCAAGCCCTTCGCCCAGGTAAGTGCCGACCTCGCAGACGTGTTCAAGAAATCCGTGGTTCAGCACCGTATCAAGCACCGCCACACCGGCGGAAGCCATCAGCGCGTTGCCGTGGTGGGTGCCTTCCAGCTCACCCAGCTCAAAACAACACGCTTTGCCCCGTGCCAGCAACGCCGCCAGCGGCACACCGCCCCCCAAGCCCTTGCCCAGGGTGATGATGTCGGCGCGAACGCCATAGTGCTGTTCGGCGAGCAACGTGCCACAACGGCCGGTGCCGGTTTGCACTTCATCAAGGATCAACAGAATTCCCAGCTCACGGCACAGACGTTCGACACCCTTGAGGTAATGCTCGGTCGCGGGAATGACGCCGGCATCGTTCTGGATCGGTTCCAGCATGATTGCCACGGTTTGCGCATCCACCGCCGCGTGCAGCGCCGGCAGGTCGTTGAACGGCACGTGGCTGAATCCCGGCAACTGGGGCTCAAAACGGTTTTCACTGGCGGCTGCCGAGGCTGACATCGCGGCAAAGCTGCGGCCATGGCAACCGTTGCTCGCGGTGATGATGCGATAGGCGCCACCACGGTGCAGTTGGCCCCATTTGCGCGCCAGCTTGATGGCCGCTTCGCAGGCTTCGGCGCCGCTGTTGAGCAGGTAGGCCTGGTCGCTGCCGGTGCGATGGCACAGGCGGTCGGCGAGGTTCAGTTGAACGCGGTTGTGCAGGCTGTTACCGGGATTGATCAGCGATTGGGCCTGATCGGCCAGCGCCTTGGTCACTGCCTGTGGGCTATGGCCCAGGCTGTTGGCGCCGCCACCCTGGCTGAAGTCGAGATAGGCGCGGTCTTCGCTGTCCCACAGCCAGGAGCCCTGGCCGCGTACAAACACCTGGGGCGGGCGGGCCACGCTGGGCATCAGGCAATCGCTGGAAAGATCGTCTCGCAGAGCCGGGGTCTTCGCCTCGAGGATCAGATCATCCAGGCTGGGGGCGGGGCGACGCAGGTTGAACAGGTTCATGGATGAACCTCTTTGGCAATCGCACCTTGGTCGGTATTACCGATAAACCCATGGCGGAGGTTTTTTGCCTTGCCTATGCAAACACCGTCAACATAAACACTACTCATCTTGCTTTCCGGCCCTGTAAGCCCTGTGAATAGGCGCTAGACTAGGCGCCTTGGGGGCACTCGGCCATTTCGATTTTCCAGCATTTTCGATAAGCATTACTTATGGATTTCAAGCAACTGCGTTATTTCGTCGCGGTGTACGAAGAAGGCCATGTGGGGCGGGCAGCGGAGCGCCTGTCGATCTCCCAGCCAGCGTTGTCGCAGCAGATTCGCCAGCTCGAGCAAAACCTTGATGTGAGCCTGTTCGAACGCAGCAGCAAGCGCCTGCTGCCGACCCTCGCCGCCCACACTTTGTATAACCACGCCCTGCCCTTGCTCGACGGTATGCAGCACGCGGTGGAAGCACTGCGCAACTTCAAGGGCCAGGCACTGCGCACCTTGGCGATCGGCGTGCTGCAAACCGTGCACACCAGCCTGGTGCCGCAGATGCTCGAACGAGTACGCAAGGCCCAGCCGCACCTGGTCGTACAGATCTACGAGCTGACCGGGATGGAAATCGAACGCCGGCTGCTCAACGGCTCGCTGGATATCGGCATCAGCTACCTGCCGCCACGCCAGCCGGGGCTGCACGGCGTGCTGCTGTATGAAGATGAACTGAAGGTGGTCATCCCGGCTGATCACCCGCTGCGGGAATTCAAGAAAGTCTCCCTGAAGCAAGCCGCCGAGTTACCCATGTTGCTGCTGGGGGAAGAGTTTCAGGTGCGCCAGATATGGCAAGGTCAATTGGCCAACCTGGGCCGACGCCCGCAAGTGCAGGCCGAGTTGAATACGATGGCGGGGATTCTCGACAGCCTGCCCCACACCAAGCTGGCGACGGTGCTTCCCGGACGCTCCCAGGATGAACACAACAGCAAGGCGTTGCTGTGGAAACCCTTGAGCGAACCACGGGTGCCGTTGAAAGTGGGGTTGGTGTGCCGGGATGTGCAGCGCCAGCAGGCGACGCTGGAATTGTTGCGCACGCTGCTGGAAGACGTGATGAACGCGCCCGCCTGACTTTTTCGCAGGCAAAAGAAAACCCCGCCGAAGCGGGGCTTTGCAGACTGTTTCCCTGACATCCATTTCACTCCGCCTTCCTGGCAGAATCCTACGTGTCCGTGTTGTTGCTTTGCGCTTCCTGCGCGACGTCCATGTGAAGTAGATTATCCGTGGATCCAATTTGGCGATAGAGGACGAATAGCAGCACGTCATGTAAGAGAATGCTTACACGCCCTCCAAGCCCTTAGAACAGTGCTTCATCCAGCAAGAACAGCGATTCGCTACCGGCTTTTACCGAGGCGCTGAGGGACGCGATCCGCGGCAGCAAGCGCGCAAAGTAGAAACGCGCGGTGCCCAGCTTGCTCGCGTAGAAGTCTTCCTGAGCCTCTTTACCCAGAGCCGCCTTGGCCATCAGGGCCCACATGTAGGCATAAGCCATGTAGCCGAACGCGTGCAGGTATTCCACGGATGCCGCGCCGATTTCATTCGGGTTGGATTTGGCGCGGTCCAGCAGCCAGGCGGTCAGTTCGTCCAGGTCATCCACGGCCGCGTTCAGCGGCTTGGTGAATTCGGCCAGTTCGGCGCCGGCAGTGGTGGTGAAATGGCGGATCTCATCAGCGAACAGCTTGTAGAACGCCCCGCCGCTGCCGACGATCTTGCGTCCCACCAGGTCCAGGGCCTGAATCCCGTTGGTGCCTTCGTAGATCTGGGTGATGCGCACATCACGCACCAGTTGCTCCTGGCCCCATTCGCGAATGTAGCCGTGGCCGCCGAAAACCTGCTGGCCGTGCACGGTGGTTTCCAGGCCCAGGTCGGTCAGGAACGCCTTGGCAACCGGGGTCAGCAGAGCAACCAGATCGTCCGCGCGTTTGCGGGCAGTGGCGTCTTCGCTGAACTTGGCGGTGTCGAGCTGCATCGCCACATAGGTGGAGAACGCACGGCCACCTTCGTTCGAGGCTTTCATGGTCAGCAGCATGCGCCGCACGTCCGGGTGGACGATGATTGGGTCAGCGACCTTGTCCTTGGCTTTCGGACCGGTTGGCGAACGGCTTTGCAGGCGGTCGCGCGCATATTCGATAGCGTTCTGATAAGAGCGCTCACCGGAGGCCAGGCCCTGGATGCCCACACCCAGGCGCTCGTAGTTCATCATGGTGAACATCGCGGCCAGGCCACGGTTCGGCTCGCCCACCAGGTAGCCCACGGCTTCGTCGAAGTTCATCACGCAGGTCGCAGACGCCTGGATGCCCATCTTGTGTTCAATGGAGCCGCAGGTCACCGGATTGCGCGCGCCCAGGCTGCCGTCGGCATTGACCATGAACTTGGGTACCAGGAACAGCGAAATACCCTTGGGACCCGCCGGTGCGTCCGGCAGCTTGGCCAGCACCAGGTGGATGATGTTCTCGGTGAGGTCGTGTTCGCCACCGGTGATGAAGATCTTGGTGCCGCTGACCTTGTAGGAACCGTCTGCCTGAGGCTCGGCCTTGGTCCGAATTATCCCCAGGTCAGTGCCGGCATGAGGTTCGGTCAGGCACATGGAACCGGCCCACACGCCGGAGTACATATTCGGCAGGTAAGTGGCCTTGAGCTCTTCACTGGCGTGGGTGTTGATCGACACGCAGGCGCCGGAGGTCAGCATCGGGTACAGGCCGAAGGCCAGGCCCGAGGAGTTGATCATCTCTTCCACCTGGGCCGACACCGCCTTGGGCATGCCCATGCCGCCGTACGCCGGGTCGCCGCCAACACCTACCCAACCGCCTTCAGCGTAGGTTTTGTAGGCGTCCTTGAAGCCAGCCGGGGTGAAGACCGCGCCATTCTCCCAGCGGCAGCCTTCTTCGTCGCCGCCGCGGCTGAGCGGGGCGACGGTCTTGGAGGTGACTTTGCCGGCTTCTTCGAGGATTGCCTCAACGGTCTCGGCGTCGACGGTTTCTGCCAGCGCGGGCAGTTGGGCCCAGAGTTTGGCGACCTCGAAAACTTCGTTGAGGACGAAGCGCATATCGCGCAGCGGCGCTTTGTAGTCAGCCATGGCAAACCTCGTGAGAACTTTAACGTTATTCGGGTGGGGTCGGTTTTACAGACCCCGAGTGTAACCGAACAACTTTTGTGACACATAGGGTCTGCTTGTGACCAACAAGTATTTTACGGTCACTAAAGCGCAAACAGCTCCGCGGGCAGACTCATCAGGCACTCACTGCCCGCCTCCACCGCCGCCCGGTGCGCGGCCGTGCGCGGTAGCAGACGCTTGAAGTAGAACTCGCAGGTCGCCAGCTTGCCTCGGGCGTAATCGGCATCACCGCTACCGCTGTCCAACTGCTCCTGTGCCACCAGCGCCATGCGCAGCCACAAGTAGGCAAGGATGATGTAGCCGCTGTACATCAGGTAATCCAGGGCTGCAGCGCCGACTTCATCCGGGTTTTTCATGGCTGCCATGCCTACCTTGACCGTCAGCTCACCCCACTGCTGATTCAACTGGTTGAGCTGAGCCACATGGGCCTTGAGTTGCGGATGTTCGGCGTTGGCCGCGCAGAACTTGTGGACGATTTTGGTAAAGCCGCGCAGCAGCTTGCCCTGGCTGCCGAGCACCTTGCGCCCGAGCAAATCCAGGGCCTGGATGCCGTTGGTCCCTTCATAGATCGGCGCAATCCGGCAATCGCGAACCAGTTGCTCCATGCCCCATTCACGAATGAAGCCATGGCCACCGAACACCTGCATGCCGTGGTTGGTCACCTCCAGCCCGGTTTCGGTCATGAACGCCTTGCAGATCGGCGTAAGGAAGGCCAACAGGTCTTCGGCTTCCTGGCGTTGCCCCTCGTCGCCACTCAGGTGTGCTGTATCGAGCAACTGTGCCGAGAAGTAGGTCAATGCGCGGTTGCCTTCATTGAAGGCTTTCATGGTCAGCAACATGCGCCGCACATCCGGGTGGACGATGATTGGATCAGCGGCTTTTTCGGGTGCCTTGGCGCCGGTCAGCGAGCGCATCTGCAAGCGGTCGTTGGCGTACTTGATCGCACCCTGGAAGCTCGCTTCCCCCAGGCAAAGGCCCTGCATGCCGGTGCCCAGGCGCGCATGGTTCATCATGGTGAACATGCAGTTGAGGCCCTTGTTCGCCTCACCAATCAGGAAACCCCGGGCGCCATCGAAGTTCAGCACGCAGGTGGCCGACGCCTTGATGCCCATCTTGTGCTCGATGGAGCCGCAACTCATCGTGTTGCGCTCGCCCGAGTCGGCATGGAACTTGGGCACGATAAACAGCGAGATTCCCTTGGTGCCGGCCGGCGCATCCGGCAGCTTGGCCAGCACCAGGTGGATGATGTTGTCACTCATGTCATGCTCGCCGGCCGAGATGAAAATCTTGCTGCCGGTGACTGCATAACTGCCGTCGGCCTGCGGGACGGCGCGGGTCTTGATCAGGCCCAGGTCGGTGCCGCAATGGGCTTCGGTCAGGCACATGGTGCCGGTCCACTGGCCCGCGGTGAGTTTGCTCAGGTAGGTGTTTTTCTGCTCTTCAGTGCCGTGGGCACGGATCGCCGACATCGCACCGTGGGTCAGGCCGGGGTACATGCCCCAGGACGTATTGCTGGAGGAGATCATCTCCGCGAGCACCAGGCCCAGGGACATTGGCAAGCCCTGCCCGCCGTAGGCCGGGTCAGCCGCCAAACCGTGCCAGCCGCCTTCCACGTACTGCGCGAAGGCTTCCTTGAAGCCCTTGGGCGTGGTCACCACACCGTTGTCGAAATGGCAGCCTTCTTCATCGCCGGAGCGGTTCAACGGCGCCAGGACGTTTTCGCAGAACTTCGCACCTTCCTCGAGGATTGCGCCGACCATGTCCGGGCTGGCATCGCTTGCACCCAGCGCGGCGTAATGGCCGTGGAAGTCAAAGACGTGATCGATCAGAAAGCGCATGTCGCGCAGGGGAGCTTTATAGTCAGGCATGGCAATGTCTCCGGCAGCAGATGCCTTCAACCTACTGCCGCACGGCCCACCGGACAATCACTGTAGGGCCGCTGAATACACCACCATCACTCAACCGGCAGCGCTGTCCATGCGGACCGCGCCGCGGCGGGTCTGCCCCGCAGCGACCACGCAGTTACGCCCCGCACCCTTGGCGTTGTACAGCGCCTGGTCGGCGGATTTGAGCACTTCTTCAGGGCTGCGCTGCTCGGCCTGGCGTTCGGCCACGCCGATGCTGACGGTCACCGACACGCTGGAAGCGCCATTGCCTACACGACGCTGGCGCCCCTGCTGGTCGTCGTGGGGACGGTCCGGGTTACGCAGCTTGATGTCGTAGTTGGCGATGATTTCGCGGATCTCTTCCAGGTGCGGCAGGCATTCATCCAGGGTCTTGCCGGCGAATACCACGGCAAATTCCTCACCGCCATAGCGGTAGGCCCGGCCGCCGCCGTTGACCTTGGACAGCTTGCTGGCGACCAGGCGCAGTACCTGGTCGCCCACGTCGTGGCCATGGGTATCGTTGAAACGCTTGAAGTGATCGACGTCGCCCATGGCCAGCACATAATTGCGCCCCAGGCGCTGCATGCGCTCATTGAGCGCGCGGCGGCCCGGCAACCCGGTCAGCTCGTCACGGAAGGCCATTTGATAAGCCTCGTGGGCCACCCCGGCAGCGATCATCAGCATCACCTGGCTGCACATGATGTTCAGGGTGAACGGCAGGATGAATGTCTGCGGCAACATCCAGAACAACCCCAGCAACCCTACCAGTTGCGCGGCGTGCAGCGGTCTTGGTTGATACCAGTACTGCGCGGCCAGGGTCACAAAACCAATCAGGAACATCGGATAGGACAGCTGGATCAGGCTCATCCAGCGGCCATGCAAGGCGGGCCAGCGAATTTCAGCCAACCAGCTCAACAAGGCATGGGGGAAACTTTGTTCAAGGGCAAGCGCCACGCTGCCTACCGCAAACAGCACCGCGCAGCGTGCGACGAAGTCGCGAAACAGGTGGGTTTTTTCTTGCCAGACCGCGTAGATGCCGAACAGCAACGGTAACAGCAGGCAACACAGATGGAAGACCACGGCCGCGTCGTCCCGCACGCGACCGTTATCGCGGTAGTAATCGGTCTGGGTATCCAGCAGGAAATAGACCACGTACACCGTGATCATCAGGAACAGCTCTCGTTGGCGCCGGTAGACCGCGCAGTACGAACCGCCCAGCAGCAGCACGAGGGTCGGCAGCACATTGAACAGTGAAGTGAAGAACACATTGAGATCCTTCACATACGCAGCCGAGAGCCCCGCCAGCAGTAAAAGCAGTGAAGGTAAAAAATGACTGAAACGTACAGCAGACACGCGCGACAAGGGTAAAGCTCCGACCCACAAAAAAGATGGCACAGTGCCTTCACTGATCACAGTTAAGCACATTCAATGTGATGCGTATCACATTGCCATCACTGTAACGGCCGCTCGGAGCAATCCCTGAGTGCGGTACTGTGGTTTTTTATCGCGCAAAAAAAACCGCCGCTCCCGAAGGAGCGGCGGCTTTTGAAGCGAACTGGCCGAGGCTTAGTAGCCCAGGTCGAAGTTCTCTTCTTTCATGTCCATCAGGTTGTTGGCGCCCGACAGCATGGTTGCAACGTGGGTGCGGGTACGCGGCAGGATGCGCTGGAAGTAGAAGCGCGCAGTCTGCAGCTTGGCGGTGTAGAAGCCTTCTTCGGTGGTGCCGGCAGCCAGTTTCTCAGCGGCCAGGCGGGCCATGTCGGCCCAGAAGTAAGCCAGGCAGGCATAACCGGAGTACATCAGGTAATCCACCGAAGCGGCACCGACTTCTTCGCGGTCTTTCATGGCCGCCATGCCGACCTTCATGGTCAACTCGCCCCACTCTTTGTTCAGTGCCGCCAGCGGTGCAACGAATTCCTGTACGGCTTCGTTGCCTTCGTTGGCCTGGCAGAACTTGTGGACGATCTTGGTGAAGCCCTTCAGCGCTTCGCCCTGGGTCATCAGCACTTTACGGCCCAGGAGGTCGAGGGCCTGGATGCCGGTGGTGCCTTCGTACAGCATCGAAATGCGGCTGTCGCGAACGTTCTGCTCCATGCCCCACTCGGCGATGAAGCCGTGGCCGCCGTAGATTTGCACGCCGTGGTTGGCGGCTTCAAAACCGACTTCGGTCATGAACGCCTTGGCAATCGGGGTCATGAACGCCAGCAGTGCGTCAGCCTGTTTCTTGGCTTCGTCGTCGGTGCCGTACTTGACCACGTCAACCTGCTTGGCGGTGAAGTACACCATCGCGCGGTTGCCTTCGGCGAAGGCTTTCATGGTCAGCAGCATGCGGCGCACGTCAGGGTGCACGATGATCGGGTCAGCGGCCTTGTCTGGCGCTTTCGGGCCAGTCAGGGAGCGCATTTGCAGGCGGTCGCGAGCGTATTTGAGGCCGCCCTGGAAGCCGATTTCAGCGTGGGACAGGCCTTGCAGCGCGGTGCCCAGGCGAGCGGTGTTCATAAAGGTGAACATGCAGTTCAGGCCTTTGTTCGCCGGGCCGATCAGGAAACCGGTGGCCGCGTCGAAGTTCATCACGCAGGTGGCGTTGCCGTGGATACCCATCTTGTGTTCCAGGGAACCACAGGACACCGCGTTGCGTTCGCCAATCGAACCGTCGGCGTTTGGTACGAACTTGGGAACGATGAACAGCGAAATGCCCTTGGTGCCAGCCGGTGCGTCCGGCAGGCGAGCCAGCACGATGTGGACGATGTTGTCGGCCATGTCGTGTTCGCCGGCCGAGATGAAGATCTTGGTACCGGAAACCTTGTAGGAACCATCAGCCTGAGGCTCGGCCTTGGTGCGCAGCATGCCCAGGTCGGTGCCGCAGTGCGGTTCGGTCAGGCACATAGTGCCGGTCCACTCGCCCGACACCAGTTTGGTCAGGTAAGCCTCTTGCTGCTCGGGGGTGCCGTGCTCGGAAATGGTGTTCATCGCGCCATGGGACAGGCCCGGGTACATGCCCCACGACCAGTTGGCTTCGCCGACCATTTCGCTGACCGCCAGGCCCAGGGATTCCGGCAGGCCCTGGCCACCGTGCGCCACGTCGTGGGCCAGGCTTGGCCAGCCGCCTTCAACGAACTGTTTGTAGGCTTCTTTGAAACCGGTAGGGGTCTTAACGCCTGACTCGCTCCAGGTGCAACCTTCGATATCACCCACGCGGTTCAGCGGTGCCAGTACCTGCTCACAGAACTTGGCGCCTTCTTCGAGAATGGCGTCAACCATGTCCGGGGTAGCGTCCTGGCAAGCCGGCAGGCTCTGATAGTGCGCTTCATAGCCAAGCAGTTCGTCACGAACGAAGCGAATATCACGCAAGGGGGCCTTGTAGTCAGGCATAGCGATAAACCTCTGCTGATGTATCTGGGATGAACAACCGCGTGGATTGTTGTAGCGGTCAAACAGTTGTTTGAAACATACGTTTACGACCTATCCTTGTCAAGCGTCGTGCAAACGCCGTTTGTCATGACGCAGGTCAACGTCAGGCACGGCAAGGCCTGCAGCGAAATGCCGCATGACGATTCAGGAGGAAAAAGATTATTGAGCGGTGAAGATCAATGTGGGCGCTGGCTTGCCTGCGATGCGGGCGCCGCGGTGTATCAGGAGGATCGAGGTGACGCTATCGCAGGCAAGCCAGCTCCCACAGAGAAGCCAGCTCGCACGATAAGAGGGGGGGTTATGCGTAAGTATCGATCAACGTGCCGAGCATTTCGTCGGAAGCCTTGGCGACTTTGGCGCCCAGTTCAACCTGGAACTTGCCTTGGGCCATCTCGACCATGTTGCTCGCCGAGTTGCTGGCCTGATTGGCGTCTACCGAACGCAAACGATCACTTTGCGCGTCCGAAGGCTGGGAAGTGGCGGCGCTGGCAATCTTGCCGGCGGCCTGGTCGACACGGTTCTGCCCGGTCTGAATCGCGCTCAGTCCCGAGTAAAACGCACTGCTACCAGAGATTTCCATGGCGTGGACCTGCCTATAAGAGAATCGTGAACTGTTATTGAAGCAGACCTACCGGCAAAACGCTCGTCAAAAACACTAATGGCATAATGCCTTCTCGATAGGCAAAACTAGTCAAGCAGGTCCAGTTGCAAGTACGCGGCGACCGCTTCGGCGCTGGGATGCTTGAGCTTGGGCACCCTTCCCAGGCATGGCGCGGGGAGTCGTTCAGCCAGGGTCGCGAGGTTTTCTTCCAGACGAGAGGTCTTGGGGTCGATGATATTGGCCACCCAGCCCGCCAGCGGCAATCCGTCCCGGGCGATGGCTTCTGCGGTCAACAACGCGTGACTGATACACCCCAGCCGCACACCCACCACCAGGATCACCGGCAGCTTCAGCGCCTGGGCCAGGTCCGACAAATTGTCCTGGTCCGCCAATGGCACACGCCAGCCGCCCGCACCTTCGATCAAGGTGAAGTCCGCCTGCTTGGCGAGAACGTGCTGCATGGGTTTCAACAACGACTGCACCGTCAGCGCCACGCCGGCTTCACGGGCCGCCAGATGCGGCGCGATGGCCGGCTCGAAGGCCACCGGGTTGACCTCGGCATAACTCAACGGCAACGAACACTCGGCCAGCAACGCCAGGGCGTCCGAATTGCGCAGGCCCTTGGGCGTCAGCTGGCACCCAGAGGCTACCGGCTTGCCCGCCGCCGTACTTTTGCCGGCTTGCCGCGCGGCATGCAGCAGGCCGGCAGCGACGGTGGTCTTGCCGACGTCGGTGTCGGTCCCCGTGATGAAGTAAGCGGCATTCATAGAGGTTTCTCCAGGACGGCGTACACCACTTGATAAGTTGCCGGCAGGCCCTGGGCCTGGCGGAACTGCTCGTAGGCTTGCACCAGTGCAACAATCCGCGCCCGGCCCGTCAACCCTCCTGGGCGCCCCGGGTTCAGATTGTGCGCACCCAACGCTTTCAGTTCGTGGGTCAGGCTGCGCACGTCGGGGTAATGCAACACGTGGGGACACTGCTCCAGGCTGCGCACCCGCAAACCACTGGCTGCGCACAGTTGCTCATAAGCACTGAACGGCCGGAAGCGGTTCACATGAACCATGCCATCCGCTGCGCGCCAGCTTTCGCGCAACTCATCCAGCGTACCCACGCAGAGGCTGGCAAACGCCAGCACGCCGCCGGGCTGCAATACGCGCTGCGCTTCGCTGAGCACTGCGGCAAAATCCGAACACCACTGCACTGCCAAACTGGAGTAGATCAGCCCGCAACTGGCGTCCTGCAACGGCAAGCGCTCGGCATCGCCAGCGATGAAATGTTGTGCACCGCCCAGCGGCCGGGCGTGCTTGAGCATGCCCTCGGCGATATCCAGGGCGAAACCCTGGCTACCCGCAAATGACTGGCCCAGCACACGACTGAAATAACCCGTGCCGCAGCCCAGGTCCAGCCAGCGTTGTGGAGAAAGACCTTCGGGCAAACGCCGCAACAGCTCGCTGCCCACCGCACGCTGCAACTCGGCAACGCTGTCGTAACTGGCGGCTGCGCGGGAAAAGGAGGCCGCTACCTGGCGCTTGTCTGGCAAGCCGCCGGGCAGCACATGGGACAAATCAGTCATCACCGCACTCATGCAAAAAAGCCTGGATGGCCCCCGCCACACCGTGGGGGTCCTCCAGTAGAAAAGCGTGACCGGCCTGTTCAATCAGGCCGATTTCAACGTCAGGCAACAAGGCGAACAACTCACTCGCCACTTCAGCCGGAACCAGCCCGTCCAGCCCGGCAAACAGATGCAACTGCGGCCCTTGAAAGTCGACCAACGCCTGACGGGTGTCCAATCGGCCCAACAGCTCCAGACCACTGAGCAAGGTTTGCGCGGAGGTTTTAGGGGCACCCGCCAGCAATAGCCGAGCAAGTGATCGGGGATCGCTGGAGCCCCGGGCGCAAAGCAGACTGAAGCGTTTTAACGTCGCAACCGGATCAAGGCGGCAACCGTTAAGAAACGCAATAAAATCCTCTTCGTGCATGCCATGGTCCCAGCGGGACCAGGCCACGAAGCTTGCGTTGCTGGCAAAGGTGAGCAAACCGCAACAATGATCACCGCGCCGCGCGGCCAACTCGGCAGCAAGCATGCCACCGAGGGACCAACCACCCAGCCAGACGTCTTGGGGCAAGGTCGAATCCAGCTCATCGAGCCACTCTTGAAGGTCGTCCGACTCCACGCCCGGCAACGGTTCGATCTGCACCTGCAAGTGTTCATCCAGCCCCTGCAACGCCGCCGCCAGCGGTTCCAGCGGCGAAACGCCGAGGCCCCAGCCAGGCAGCAATATCAGTCGATCACGCATGGTCGGGCTCCTGGCCTAACAAGCGGAAACACTCTTCCAATGCGCTTAACAATAGCTGCACCTGGGCGTTGCTGTGGGTCGCCGTCAGGGTCACCCGCAGGCGAGCGCTACCGGCAGGCACGGTCGGTGGCCGAATCGCCGTCACCATCAGCCCGCGCTCGCGCAGCATCTGCGACAAACGCACCGCGCGGGCACTGTCGCCAATCATGATCGGCTGGATCGGCGTGAAACTGTCCATCAGTTCCAGGCCAATCTGCTCGGCGCCCTGGCGGAACTGGCGGATCAGCCCATTGAGATGCTCACGGCGCCAATGCTCGGTGCGCAGCAATTCCAGGCTTTTCAGCGTGGCGCAGGCCAATGCCGGCGGTTGGCTGGTGGTGTAGATATACGGGCGGGCGAACTGGATCAGGCTTTCGATCAGCTCTTCGCTGCCCGCGACAAACGCGCCGGCAGTACCGAAGGCTTTGCCCAGAGTGCCCACCAACACCGGAACGTCTTCCTGGCTCAAACCGAAATGCTCGACGATCCCACCACCGTTGGCGCCCAAAGGCCCGAAGCCATGGGCGTCATCCACCATCAACCATGCGCCCTTGGCCCGGGTTTCACGGGCCAGCGCCGGCAAGTCGGCCAGGTCACCGTCCATGCTGAACACGCCGTCGGTCACCACCAGCGTATTGCCGGTGGCTTTCTCCAGGCGCTTGGCCAGGCTTTCAGCATCGTTGTGCAGGTAACGATTGAAGCGCGCACCCGAGAGCAAACCAGCGTCCAGCAACGAGGCGTGGTTAAGGCGGTCTTCCAGCACCGTATCGCCCTGCCCCACCAGCGCGGTGACGGCGCCAAGGTTGGCCATGTAACCGGTGGTGAACAGCAGCGCCCGCGGGCGACCGGTGAGGTCGGCCAGGGCCTCTTCCAGTTCATGGTGCGGCGTGCTGTGGCCGATCACCAGATGCGAAGCGCCGCCACCCACGCCCCAGCGAGCCGCGCCCGCGCGCCAGGCTTCAATCACTTGCGGGTGATTGGCCAGGCCCAGGTAATCGTTGTTGCAGAACGCCAGCAACGGCTGGCCGTCGACCACCACGTCAGGGCCTTGCGGGCTCTGCAGCAGTGGACGTTGGCGATACAGGTGTTCGGCACGACGAGCCGCAAGACGCGCGGCGAGATCGAAAGACATGAGACCTCGGTAGATCAGGGTGAACGCGGTCAAAAATGTGGGAGCGGGCTTGCTCGCGAAAGCAGTGGATCAGTCAGCTTATGTATTGGCTGACACACCGCCTTCGCGAACAAGCCCGCTCCCACATTTGGATGGCATTCCAAAGTGGACTTATCAAACAGCCGCGTTGTAAAACTGCTCGCTGCTCTTCTGCTCCACCAGCGCCTGCTCGATCGCCGCCTGGTGCACTTCATCGGCGTGCTCTTCACGAGCTTCCGGCAAGATGCCCAGGCGCGAGAACAGTTGCATGTCCTTGTCCGCCTGCGGGTTGGCAGTGGTCAGCAGCTTGTCGCCGTAGAAAATCGAGTTGGCGCCAGCAAAGAACGCCAGGGCCTGCATCTGCTCGTTCATCGCCTCACGCCCGGCCGACAGCCGCACATGGGACTGCGGCATCAGGATGCGCGCCACCGCCAGCATGCGGATGAAGTCGAACGGGTCGATGTCGTCGGCGTTTTCCAGCGGCGTGCCGGCAACTTTCACCAGCATGTTGATCGGCACCGATTCCGGATGCTCCGGCAGGTTGGCCAGCTGGATCAGCAGGTTGGCGCGGTCGTCCAGGGACTCGCCCATGCCGAGGATGCCGCCGGAGCAGATCTTCATCCCCGAATCACGCACGTACGCCAGGGTTTGCAGGCGCTCGCCGTAGGTGCGGGTGGTGATGATCGAACCGTAGAACTCCGGCGACGTGTCGAGGTTGTGGTTGTAGTAATCGAGGCCGGCCTGGGCCAGGGCTTCGGTCTGGTCCTGGTCGAGGCGGCCGAGGGTCATGCAGGTTTCCAGGCCCATGGCCTTCACACCTTTGACCATCTCCAGCACGTAGGGCATGTCTTTGGCCGATGGATGTTTCCAGGCGGCGCCCATGCAGAAGCGGGTCGAGCCGATGGCCTTGGCGCGAGCGGCCTCTTCGAGGACCTTCTGCACTTCCATCAGCTTCTCTTTTTCCAGGCCGGTGTTGTAGTGGCCCGACTGCGGACAATATTTGCAATCTTCCGGGCAGGCGCCGGTCTTGATCGACAGCAGCGTGGAAACCTGGACGCGGTTGGCGTCGAAATGCGCGCGGTGCACGGTCTGCGCCTGGAACAACAGGTCGTTGAAGGGCTGTACGAACAGCGCTTTGACTTCGGCTAAAGACCAATCGTGACGCAGGTTGGCAGTGATGCTGGCGCTCATGGGCGATTCCTTGATTATGCTTTGGCAAGCCCTGTGGGAGTAATACCCACAGGTACGACACGGATGCTCGGCATATTTAAGGAAGATTCATGCACTGTCAACTTGAGAACAAACACGAGGTTTACATCTGGTTAAAAAGCAACCAAACCTGTTTAATCTGCGATGAAAGCAGCGGAACGGCCGATCCTGTCTGCGGCGCCTGCGAAACCGAGCTGCCCTGGCTGATGGAACATTGCGAGGTGTGCGCACTGCCGTTGCCGGCGACGGGCCTGGTGTGCGGCCAGTGCTTGAAGCAACCTCAGGCGTTCAAGCAGGTCGTCGCGCCGTGGACCTACAGCTTCCCCATCGACAGCCTGATCAGCCGTTTCAAGCATCAGGCCCGCTGGCCGCTGGGGCACCTGCTTGCGCACCTGTTGGGACAATTCCTGCAACACCGCTATGAAGATGCCGCGCTGGCTCGCCCCGACTGCCTGCTGCCCGTGCCCCTGGCCCGCAAACGCCTGCGGGAACGGGGCTTCAACCAGGCGGCGATGCTCGCCCGCTGGCTGAGTGAGGACCTGAACATCCCCTGGGATGAGCACCTGCTGTCACGGCCGCGTGAAACCGTGGCGCAGCAAGACCTGGACGCCAGGACCCGCAAGCGCAACCTGCACCAGGCCTTCGCCCTGGCCGACGGCGCGCAAGTCAAAGGCCGGCACTTGGCGCTGATCGACGACGTACTGACCACCGGCGCCACCGCCAGCAGTCTCGCCCGCCTGTTGATGGATGCCGGCGCCCGACAGGTGGATGTGTATTGCCTGGCCCGTACGCCCAAGCCCGGCACATGACTTGACTCGCGGGCGCCCTGCCCGCAACGTCTGCCCATTCCATCGAAGCGTGTAACCATGTCCCTGCCAACCCTCTTGAGCCAACACATCGTCCGTCGCCCGCAGCGCATTGCACTGCTGCAACATATTGCCGAACAAGGCTCCATCACCCGCGCCGCAAAGAGTGCGGGGCTGAGCTACAAGGCGGCCTGGGACGCCATCGACGAACTGAACAACCTGGCGCAAAAGCCCCTGGTGGAACGCAGCGTTGGCGGCAAGGGCGGTGGCGGCGCCAGGTTGACGGCCGAGGGTGAGCGGGTATTACGCCTTTACCAACGCCTGCAGGTGTTGCAAGCCCAGGTGCTGGATTCCGCCGAAGACGCCAGCGACTTCAACCTGCTGGGCCGCCTGATGCTGCGCACCAGCGCACGTAACCAGTTGCACGGCCGGGTGATCGCCATCGACAGCCACGGCCGCAATGACCTGATTCGCCTGGAGCTGGCAGCCGGGCTGCGCCTGGATGCGCAGATCACCCACGACAGCACGTTGCGCCTGGAGCTGGAGATCGGCACCGAAGTCGTCGCCCTGATCAAGGCCGGCTGGCTTGAAGTACTGGCCGTCACGCAGGCAGCAACACCTGGACACAATTGCCTGGAAGGAAAAATCGAGGCCATTCTCGATGCCGAAGACGGCCCCAGCGAGGTGCGGATCACCTTGCCCAACGGCCAGGTTCTCTGCGCCCTGGCCCGGCCCGACGCGCTTGCGCAGATCCATGCCGCCGAAGGCCTGCAGGTGAAGGTGCAGTTCTCCCCCAGCAACGTGCTGCTGGGCACTCCGGTGTAGCGCTTCAAACTGCAACAATTTCGTCACGACTGCTCCCTAAGGTGGCTGCAAAAACCCGCAGGGAGCCTGAAATGAGCCTATTAGAAGAAAACCAAGCCACCGACCTGGAACAGATGGTCGGCCTCAGCCGCCGGCGTTTTATCGGCGCCGGCGCCCTGTGCGGTGCCGCGATGTTCCTCGGCGGCAACCTGCTGACCCGCAGCGCCCTGGCGGTCAACGCCGCGTCGAACAGCCCATTGCTGGGTTTCACCAGCATCGCCTCGGCCACCAGCGACACCATCACCCTGCCGCCCGGCTACAGCGCTTCGGTACTGATCAGCTGGGGCCAGCCGCTGCACAAGAACGCGCCGGCCTTCGACCCCAGCGGCAACGGCACGGCCAAGGCCCAGGAACAGCAGTTCGGCGACAACAACGACGGCATGAGCCTGTTCGCCTTCCCCGGTGACGACAACCGCGCGCTGATGGCGATCAACAACGAATACACCAACTACCGCTACCTCTACGCCCACGGCGGCGCGCCGCAATCGGCCGAAGACGTGCGCAAGGCGTTGGCCAGCGAAGGCGTGTCGGTGATCGAAGTACGGCGCAAAGGCGACACCTGGCAGTTCGTCCAGGACTCGCGCTACAACCGGCGCATCCACGGCAACTCGCCAATCCGCTTCGGTGGCCCTGCGGCGGGCCATGCCTGGCTGAAAACCAGCGCCGACAAAACCGGCAAAAAAGTCCTCGGCACCTTCCAGAACTGCGCCAACGGCAAGACCCCGTGGGGCACGTATCTCACCTGCGAAGAGAACTTCACCGACTGCTTCGGCAGCAGCAACCCGCAACAGACCTTCGACGCCGGGCAGAAACGCTATGGCGTGGTGGCCGCCAGCAAAGACATCAACTGGCACCCCCACGACCCGCGCTTCGACATGGCCAAGAATCCCAACGAACTCAACCGCCATGGCTGGGTGGTGGAAATCGACCCGTTCGACCCGCAATCCACACCGGTCAAGCGCACCGCCCTCGGCCGCTTCAAGCATGAAAATGCTGCGCTGGCGGAAACCCGCGACGGCCGCGCCGTGGTGTACATGGGCGACGACGAGCGCGGCGAGTTCATCTACAAGTTCATCAGCCGCGACAAGATCAATCACAAGAATCCCAAGGCCAACAAGGACCTGCTGGACCACGGCACCTTGTATGTGGCGATTTTCGACGCGGGCGACGGCAATGCCGACCATCCCAAGGGCCAGGGCCAATGGGTCGAGCTGACCTACGGCAAGAACGGCATCGACGCCAACAGCGGTTTTGCCAGCCAGGCCGAAGTGCTGATCCACGCGCGCCTGGCCGCCAGCGTGGTGAAAGCCACCCGCATGGACCGCCCGGAATGGATCGTGGTCAGCCCCACCGACGGCCAGGTGTATTGCACCCTGACCAACAACGCCAAGCGCGGCGAAGACGGCCAGCCGGTGGGTGGCCCGAACCCGCGGGAGAAAAACGTCTACGGGCAGATCCTGCGCTGGAAGGCCAACGCCAATGACCATGGCGCGCCGGACTTCAGCTGGGACCTGTTTGTGGTGGCCGGCAACCCGGCGGTGCATGCCGGCACGCCAAAGGGCGGCTCATCCAACATCAACCCGCAGAACATGTTCAACAGCCCGGACGGCCTGGGCTTCGACAAGGCCGGGCGGTTGTGGATCCTCACCGATGGCGACTACAGCAACGGTGGCGACTTTGCCGGGATGGGTAACAACCAGATGCTGTGTGCCGACCCGTCGACCGGTGAAATTCGCCGGTTCATGGTAGGGCCCGTGGCCTGTGAAGTGACCGGGATCAGCTTCTCGCCGGACCAGAAAACCCTGTTTGTGGGGATTCAGCATCCGGGGGAAACCGGTGGGTCGACCTGGCCGGAGCATCTGCCAAATGGCAAGCCACGGTCCTCGGTGATGGCGATTCGTCGGGATGATGGCGGGATCGTCGGCGCCTGATAAGGCCTCTTCGCGAGCAAGCCCGCTCCCACACTTGACCGCATTCCTAAGGTGGAACTCGGTCAAATGTGGGAGCGGGCTTGCTCGCGAAGGCGTCCGCACAGCCACCACCTATCCCACCACCTATCCAACCCTGGGTGCGTTACCATACCCGGCCGGACGCGGCGCCCTGCTGCGCGCAGGAGTTCGCATGGCACACCCGTTTGAAACACTGACCCCTGACCTGGTGCTCGACGCAGTCGAAAGCATCGGTTTCCTCAGCGACGCCCGCATCCTCGCGCTCAACAGCTACGAAAACCGTGTCTACCAGGTCGGCATCGAAGACTCCGAGCCCTTGATCGCCAAGTTCTATCGGCCGCAACGCTGGACCAACGAAGCGATCCTCGAAGAACACAGCTTCACCTTCGAACTGGCCGAGTGCGAAGTGCCGGTGGTGGCGCCGATGATTCACAACGGTGAAAGCCTGTTCGAGCACGCGGGTTTCCGCTTCACCCTGTTCCCGCGCCGTGGCGGCCGCGCACCGGAGCCGGGCAACCTCGACCAGTTGTATCGCCTCGGCCAATTGCTCGGCCGCCTGCATGCGGTCGGTTCCACCCGCCCCTTCGAACACCGCGAAGCCCTGGGCGTGAAGAATTTCGGTCACGATTCCCTGAACACCCTGCTGGAAGGCAACTTCATTCCTCGCAGCCTGCTGCCAGCCTACGAGTCCGTGGCCCGCGACCTGCTCAAGCGTGTGGAGGAGGTCTACAAGGCCACGCCCCACAAGAACATCCGCATGCACGGCGATTGCCACCCCGGCAACATGATGTGCCGCGACGAGATGTTCCATATCGTCGACCTCGATGACTGCCGCATGGGCCCCGCCGTTCAGGACCTGTGGATGATGCTCGCCGGTGATCGTCAGGAATGCCTGGGGCAACTGTCGGAATTGATGGACGGCTACCAGGAATTCCACGACTTCGACCCGCGCGAACTGGCCCTGATCGAACCCCTGCGTGCCCTGCGCCTGATGCACTACAGCGCCTGGCTTGCACGGCGCTGGGACGACCCGGCGTTCCCCCACAGCTTTCCCTGGTTTGGCAGCGAACGTTACTGGGGCGACCAGGTGCTAGCGTTGCGCGAGCAGTTGTCGGCGCTCAATGAAGAACCCTTGAAACTGTTCTAACGCACACCACAATCCCCTGTAGGAGCTGGCTTGCCGGCGATGCAAGCGCCTCGGTGTATCAGTGGAACCGGGGTGAAGCCATCGCCGGCAAGCCAGCTCCTACAGAAAAGCACATCCCACTGACTGACAAATATCCTTACAATCGCGGCTTTGTTAGCTGCCTAAGCAAGGATTCTGCATGCAAGCCGCCAACCCCCGTCGCGGGTACATATTGGGCCTGAGCGCCTACGTCATCTGGGGCCTGTTCCCGATCTACTTCAAGGCCATCGCCAGCGTTCCCGCCGCAGAAATCATCGTCAACCGCGTGCTGTGGTCGGCGCTGTTCGGCAGTCTGCTGCTGATAGTCTGGAAACACCCGGGCTGGCTCCGAGAACTGCGGGACAACCCCAGGCGCCTGGCGATCCTGGCCCTGAGCGGCACCTTGATCGCAGCCAACTGGCTGACCTACGTGTGGTCAGTGAACAGTGGCCGCATGCTGGAGGCCAGCCTGGGTTACTACATCAACCCGCTGGTGAACGTGCTGCTGGGCATGGTGATCCTCGGCGAGCGCCTGCGCCGCCTGCAATGGGTGGCCGTGGGCCTGGCAGCGGTAGGTGTGGCGCAACAGGTATGGCAAGTCGGCAGCCTGCCGTGGGTATCCCTGGTCCTGGCGGCGACCTTTGGTTTCTACGGGTTGATCCGCAAGCAGGCGCCGGTCAAGGCATTGCCCGGGCTGGTGGTGGAAACCTGGATGCTGGTGCCGATTGCCATCGCATGGTTGCTGTTCAACCCCTCGGCCCACAGCGCACAGATGGAATTCTGGAGCACCTCCGAAGCGTGGTGGCTGGTGGCCGCAGGTCCGGTGACGCTGATCCCGCTGGTGTGTTTCAACGCCGCCGCACGGCATTTGCCCTACACCGCCCTGGGCTTCCTGCAATACGTGGCGCCCACCCTGGTGCTGCTGGAAGCCGTGCTGTTATTCAACGAACACCTGGCACCCGCCACGCTGATCGCCTTCTGCTTTATCTGG
Organism: Pseudomonas sp. 21615526; assembly: GCF_013386245.1. Classification (NCBI taxonomy): domain Bacteria; kingdom Pseudomonadati; phylum Pseudomonadota; class Gammaproteobacteria; order Pseudomonadales; family Pseudomonadaceae; genus Pseudomonas; species Pseudomonas sp. 21615526. The sequence goes on from NZ_JACAOM010000015.1 coordinate 88,060, forward strand.
GCCGGCCTGGTGGTTTACAGCATCGACGCCTGGATGACTGTGCGGAAAAACTGATCAAATAACGTACAAACCTCTGCAAGCCACAGCTGGTGTGGCTTGCAGGCATTCACCCCAAGGTTATCCACAGCCTGGTCCCCGGCGTTTGTGCACAAGCCCTTGAAACTGTTCGTTTTTTAGCCAGCTGGCGAAGAGCCACGGCCCGCCTGGGCCGGACGCGGGTCTCTACAGGTTATCCACAGGCCCATGCAAGATTTCCATGCATAACCTTGTGGGCAACTATTCCTCGCTGCGTAGTTCCAGTTCCACCATCAAGTCGTCGGCCAGGGTTTCCAGCGCCGCCTGCAAGGTTTCCAGCGGCAGCGTCAACGGCACCGCCAGCAAGGCTTCGGCGTGGAACAGCAGGTCGCTGCTCATGGGCGCCGGGCGCACGTCGGTGATCAAGCGCTCCAGGTTGACACCCTGCTTGCTGAGCAGCGCGGTGATGTCGCGAACAATCCCCGGCCGGTCGTTACCGACCAGTTCCATCGCGATGGGTTGCGACTCGCTGGGGGCGAGCGAACTGCTTTCGCCCAGCAGCACGCGAATGCCGTGGGTGGACAAGTCTTCCAGCGCGCCAATCAAGTCCAGCCGATTTTCCGCCGGCACGCTCACCCGCAAAATCCCGGCAAACTGCCCGGCCATGTGCGCCATGCGGCTTTCCAGCCAGTTGCCGCCATGGGCGGCGATGCACTGGGCGATGCGTTCGACCACACCGGGTTTGTCCGGGGCGATGACAGTCAGTACGAGATGGTCCATGGTGTCGTCCTCTTCTTATGAAAATCAGGTAGGAACCAGGCGTTCCCCTCGTACCTACCAAGGTGGACTCAGGTAGCCACGAAAACAAATCGTGTACCATTTTTATATTTATATGGAACAATCCAATAGTTTTTTGAGAACATCCCGTACCCCACTGTGACCGTACGACCAAAGTGGGTCGCTAAACGACGTATTTAGTCTAATTTTCACAACCGCAACTCATCATGTAGTATGCCCAATCGCGCACTACATAACGTTAGGTCGATGTCTGCCAAGGCAACCACGCACCGCGACGCAGCCCGCCCAGCCGCCTTCTACGGCATGTACTGGTGCAGCGTGTTCACGGTTTACATGGCCAGAGGCTTCATTGGTAAATTGAAAAGCTGAAAAGCGCATAAGCTCCGCAGAGTGAGGCAAGCAATGACTGAACACGTTCAAGTCGGTGGCCTGCAGGTCGCCAAAGTCCTGTTCGACTTCGTGAACAACGAAGCCATTCCTGGTACCGGCATTACCGCCGACCAGTTCTGGGCCGGTGCCGACAAGGTCATCCACGACCTGGCGCCGAAGAACAAAGCCCTACTCGCCAAACGCGACGATTTTCAAGCGCGGATCGACACCTGGCACCAGGCACACGCCGGCCAGGCCCACGACGCGGTGGCCTACAAAGCCTTCCTTCAAGATATCGGATACCTGCTGCCAGAAGCCGCGGATTTCCAGGCCTCGACCCAAAACGTCGACGAAGAAATTGCCCACATGGCCGGCCCGCAGCTGGTAGTGCCGGTGATGAACGCCCGTTTCGCCCTCAACGCTTCGAATGCGCGCTGGGGCTCACTGTATGACGCGCTCTATGGCACCGACGCCATCAGCGAAGCCGACGGCGCCGAAAAGGGCAAAGGCTACAACAAGGTGCGTGGCGACAAAGTCATCGCCTTCGCCCGCGCCTTCCTTGACGAAGCCGCGCCATTGGCTGCCGGCAGCCACGTGGACTCCACTGGCTACAAGATCGTCGACGGCAAGCTCGTGGTCAGCCTCAAGGGCGGCAGCAACAGCGGCCTGCGCAGCGATGCCCAGTTGATCGGCTACCAGGGCGACGCAGCCAAGCCGACTGCCATCCTGCTGAAGCACAACGGCCTGCACTTCGAAATCCAGGTCGACGCCAGCACCCCGGTCGGCCAGACCGACGCCGCCGGCGTGAAAGACGTGCTGATGGAAGCCGCCCTGACCACCATCATGGACTGCGAAGACTCCGTCGCCGCCGTCGATGCCGATGACAAGGTCGTGATCTACCGCAACTGGCTCGGCCTGATGAAGGGCGACCTGTCGGAAGAAGTCGCCAAGGGTGGCAAGACCTTTACCCGCACCATGAACGCCGACCGCGTCTACACCGGTGCCGACGGCAAGGAAGTGACCCTGCACGGTCGTTCGCTGCTGTTCGTGCGTAACGTTGGCCACTTGATGACCATCGACGCGATCCTCGACAAGGATGGCAACGAAGTGCCGGAAGGCATTCTCGATGGCCTGCTCACCAGCCTGTCGGCGATCCACAGCCTTAACGGCAACACCCGCCGCAAGAACAGCCGCACCGGTTCGGTGTACATCGTTAAACCGAAAATGCACGGCCCCGAAGAAGCTGCGTTCACCAACGAGCTGTTCGGTCGCATCGAAGACGTGCTGAAGCTGCCGCGCAACACCCTCAAAGTCGGGATCATGGACGAGGAGCGCCGTACCACGGTCAACCTCAAGGCCTGCATCAAGGCCGCCAGCGAGCGCGTGGTGTTTATCAACACCGGCTTCCTCGACCGTACCGGCGACGAGATCCACACCTCCATGGAAGCCGGCGCGATGGTGCGCAAGGCCGCCATGAAGGCCGAGAAGTGGATCGGCGCCTACGAAAACTGGAACGTGGACATCGGCTTGAGCACCGGCCTGCAAGGCCGCGCACAAATCGGTAAAGGCATGTGGGCGATGCCCGACCTGATGGCCGCCATGCTGGAGCAGAAGATTGCTCACCCGCTGGCCGGCGCCAACACGGCGTGGGTTCCTTCGCCGACGGCGGCTGCGCTGCATGCGCTGCACTACCACAAGGTTGACGTGTTCGCCCGCCAGGCCGAACTGGCCAAGCGCGAACGTGCTTCGGTAGACGATATCCTGACCATTCCCCTGGCCCAGAATACCGATTGGTCCGACGAAGAAATCCGCAACGAGCTGGACAACAACGCCCAGGGCATCCTCGGTTACGTGGTGCGCTGGATCGACCAGGGCGTGGGTTGCTCGAAAGTCCCGGACATCAACGACGTCGGCCTGATGGAAGACCGCGCCACCCTGCGTATCTCCAGCCAGCACATTGCCAACTGGTTGCGCCACGGCATCGTCAATGAAGCCCAGGTGATGGAAAGCCTCAAGCGCATGGCGCCGGTGGTGGACCGTCAGAACGCCGGGGATGCGCTGTACCGTCCGCTGGCTCCGGATTTCGACAGCAACATCGCGTTCCAGGCAGCGGTGGAGTTGGTGATTGAAGGGACCAAGCAACCGAACGGCTATACCGAGCCGGTGTTGCACCGTCGGCGTCGGGAGTTCAAGGCCAAGAATGGTCTGTGAGTAAGCGCTAGAAACGAAAAAGCCCTGACCTATCGATCAGGGCTTTTTTGTTTGGGATGTCAATCGGACTCAACGGTGTAGTTCCCATTAAGCGTGACCGTTCCTCCGTCCGATTCAAACGTTACGTTTGTAAGTTTCCCGATGTGCTTGAAGGTAGTACCGGACTCCGGACGATCGACCAGCACAGTGAGGTCACCCAGCACAGGCTGATGGTATGAATGGCCGTCGGCATCGCGGTAGGTGACATTAAGAAGTGGAGCTTTCCGATGATGCGGCCCGGCTTTCAAGTCGCTTCCGTAGTAGATACGAACACTCTCAACTGCACCGTCCAAAGCGCTCCAGGAGAGATAGCCAAAGACGTCTGTAGGCACAAATACATGACTCAAGGTGCCATCTCGCGAAACTTCAATACGAGCATCACCACTGCTTAAAGTCTTGGCCTTGTGCAGTTCTTTCTCATCGATATTGAATTTTTCAGTACTCATGATGAACTCCTGTTCACAAATTGATTAGGTGCAGGCCTGCGACCCACCCCCTCCTAATCAGTAAACATGCGAAGTTCGATACTTTCCTACTGTCAGAATTGACAGTTCTTCGCGAAATCAGACCAATGGCACCGTCTAGGACGCCATCCCCAACTCCCGCTTCACCATTTTCGCCAGCTTCACGCTATCAATCGGCTTGAGCAAAAAGTCCACCACGCTCAAATGCATCGCATCAATCACATCCGGCGCTTCGGCGTCACCCGACATGATGATGATCGGCAGCGCCGCCCGGGTGGATTCGCGCACCTGGCGAATCAATTGCAGCCCGTTGCTCGGCGTCATGCGCAGGTCGGTGATCAGCAAGCCGATGGAGCTGCTGGAACTCAACAAGTCCCATGCAGCCTCGCCGCTGTCGGCGGTCATGCAACGAATGCCGTCCAGGCCAAGAATTTCTGCCAACAGTTCGCGCGCGTCCTTGTCGTCATCCACGATCAAAACCCGTTGTGGCGGCAAATCCGGCTCCTGCATAACTGCACTCAGGGCCTCGCGCTCGGCATCACTCAAAATATCGTGGTCGGACATACGTTTCTCGGCAGTTCTATTCAATCTCCCAGCACAGAAGTCAGACATCGCCGGAAGGGCGAACAATGTGCACTTCGTCGGAAAGTTTGCCTAGTGGGCGTTCTACGGGGTTTGGACGATATTCATGTAAGGTTTTTCCCTAGTAAGTGAGGGCGAATCGCTACCTAGACTTACGTCCAATGGGCACCCGCAGCGCAGGAGTCGACCATGGGGCACGATAACGACAAAAAAACTGCGGTCATAGGTATGAGTAAAGCTGATGCTTTCACACAAGCGGGGAAAACCGCTGTGTTGCAGAACATCCACGGCACCCTGCAATTCCTGCAACGCTTCCCGCCGTTCAACCAAATGGAAAACGCCCACCTGGGATTTCTGGTAGAGCAGTGTCAATTGCGCTTCTACGGCCCCGGCGAGAGCATCCTCAAGCCCTCGGGCGGGCCGGTGGAACACTTCTATATCGTCAAGCAGGGGCGCGTAGTCGGCGAGCGGCCGGACTCGACAGAAACCACCTTTGAAATCACCACCGGTGAATGTTTTCCGCTGGCGGCGCTGCTGGGGGAGCGGGCCACCCGTACCGAGCACAAAGCCGCCGAAGACACCTTCTGCCTGCAACTGAACAAGCCGGCCTTTATCAAGCTGTTCGCCCTTTCCAGCGCGTTTCGCGACTTTGCCTTGCGCGGCGTGAGCAGCTTGCTGGACCAGGTCAACCAGCAAGTCCAGCAAAAGGCCGTGGAAACCCTCGGCACCCAATATTCGCTGAACACCCGCCTGGGCGAATTGGCCATGCGTCACCCGGTCACCTGCAGCCCGCTGACGCCGCTGCGTGAAGCGGTCACGCAAATGCACGAGCAGCAGGTGGGCAGCATTGTGATCGTCGATGAACACAAGGCGCCCCTGGGGATTTTCACCCTGCGGGACCTGCGCCAGGTGGTGGCCGACGGCACCAGTGATTTCAACCAGGGCATCGAGCGCCATATGACCCAGGCGCCGTTTTTCCTCACGCCGGACCACAGCGCGTTCGACGCGGCGATTGCGATGACCGAGCGGCATATCGCCCACGTGTGCCTGGTCAAGGATCAGCGCCTGTGTGGCGTGGTGTCCGAGCGTGACCTGTTTTCCCTGCAGCGGGTGGACCTGGTGCACCTGGCGCGCACCATCCGCAATGCGCCCAGAGTCGAAAACCTGGTGGCGATTCGCGGCGAAATCGGCCAGTTGGTGGAGCGCATGCTCGCCCACGGCGCGTCGTCTACGCAGATCACCCACATCATCACCTTGCTCAACGATCACACGGTGTGCCGTGTCATCGAGTTGACCCTGGCCGACAAGGGCGACCCGGGCGTGCCATTCAGCTGGCTGTGTTTCGGCAGCGAGGGCCGCCGCGAGCAGACGCTGTATACCGACCAGGACAACGGCATCCTGTTCGAAGCCCGGGACGCCGCCGAAGCCGCCGAGATTCGCGGGCGCCTGCTGCCGCTGGCACAACAGATCAACCAGAGCCTGGCGCTGTGCGGCTTCAGCCTGTGCAAGGGCAATATCATGGCCGGTAACCCGGAGCTGTGCCTGTCCCGGGCGGAATGGGCGCGGCGCTTTGCCGGGTTTATCCGTGAGGCGACGCCGGAGAATCTGCTGGGTTCGAGCATCTATTTTGATTTGCGGGTGGTGTGGGGCGATGAGCAAGGGTGCGAGCAACTGCGCCAGGGCATTCTCGACCAGGTGGCAGACAACCGTTTGTTCCAGCGCATGCTCGCCGAGAACGCGTTGCGCCAGCGCCCGCCGGTAGGGCGCTTCCGGGATTTTGTGTTGACGCGCAAAGGCGCCGACAAGGCAACCCTTGACCTCAAGGTGCAAGGCCTCACGCCATTTGTCGACGGCGCCCGTCTGCTGGCATTGGCCAACGGCATCAGCGCCATCAACACCCTGGAGCGCTTGCGCCAACTGGTGGCCAGGGAAGTCATCGAACGCCTTGATGGCGCCGCCTATGAAGAGGCCTATCACTTCATCCAGCAAACTCGCATGCAACAACACCAACTGCAAACCCGCGAGAACCTGCCCTACTCCAACCGCGTCGATCCCGACAGCCTCAACCACCTCGACCGGCGCATCCTGCGCGAATCCCTGCGCCAGGCCCAACGCCTGCAAGGCAGCCTGACGTTGCGGTATCAGCTGTGAGCTGGTTTGGCTGGTTGCGCAAACCCAAACCTGGCCTGGATGCGGCGCAACAACGGCGCGTCGAGCAATTGCCCACACCTGGGGAGCTGGGGGACGGATCGCTGCGGGCCCAGCGCTGGGTGGTGGTGGACCTGGAAACCAGCGGCCTGAACCTCAATCGTGACCAGGTGCTTTCCATTGGCGCCGTGGTGATCGAGGACGGCGCAGTGGACTTCTCGCAATTGTTCGAACGCACCCTGCACCGGGCCGAGACCAAGCTCAACCCCAGCGTGCTGATCCATGGCCTAGGGCCCAGCGCCATTGCGGCGGGCAGTGACCCGGCAGAGGCGCTGATGGACTTCATGGAGTTTGTCGGCGACAGCCCGCTGCTGGCGTTTCATGCGCCCTTCGATCAACACATGCTGTGCCGGGCACTCAAGGACAGCCTGGGCTATCGCTTGAACCACCCGTTCCTGGACGTGGCCGACATCGCCCCGCTGCTGTGCCCCGACGCCAACATCCGCGAAGCCGGGCTGGATGACTGGATCACGCATTTCAAGCTGCAAGTGGGCGAGCGTCACCATGCCAGTGCGGATGCGTTGGCAACGGCGGAACTGATGCTGATTTTGTTCAGCCGCGCACGGCAGCAGCAGATCGACAGCCCGCACGCGTTACAACAGCGCCTGGGCCAATGGAAACGCCGCAAGCAAGCGCCCTCATTCTAATGGTGGCGAGGGAGCTCGCTCCCGCTGGGGTGCGAAGCGCCCTCAAATCAGCCAACCCATTTCCAACTGAATAAATGCACTGCCAGGATTACGACTGCTGCGCAGCCGAGCGGGAGCAAGCTCCCTCGCCACAGTAAGCGGCATCATCATGATAGATATCATTACGCCGCCGCCCGACCAACGCCAATTGCACCCGCCTTACACCTCTGCCACAATCGCGAATAATTCTCGTTAGTTTAAACTTTCCGATCGGTGTCGCCTTGTCGTCAATCCAAAGTCCCCACAGTGAGCTTGTTGGCGCGTTGTACCGCGACCATCGCAGCTGGCTGTTGGCGTGGCTGCGACGCAACGTGGCCTGCCCCAGCCGCGCCGAAGACCTCAGCCAGGACACCTTCATGCGCCTGCTGGGCCGTGAAGAACTGCGTGAACCCCGCGAGCCGCGGGCGTTCCTGGTGGCCATCGCCAAGGGCCTGCTTTTCGATTATTTCCGCCGCGCCGCGCTGGAACAGGCTTACCTCACCGAACTGATGCTGATCCCGGAAAGTGAGCACCCGTCCCCGGAAGAACAGCAACTGATCCTCGAAGACCTCAAGGCCATCGACCGCCTGCTGGGCAAACTCTCGAGCAAGGCCCGCGCGGCCTTCCTCTATAACCGCCTCGACGGCATGGGCCACGCCGAAATCGCCCAGCGCCTGGGGGTTTCCGTGCCCCGGGTGCGGCAATACCTGGCCCAGGGTATCCGCCAGTGCTACATCGCCCTGTATGGCGAGCCGCTGTGAGCCCGGTCAGTTCTAAGCCGGTGTCGGCGCGGGTGCTCGACGCGGCCATTGCCTGGCAACTGTCCCTCGACTCGGGCGACGGTAGTGCCGTGGAGCAGGAAGAATTCGCCAAATGGCTGGCCAGCAACGAAGAACACGCCCGCGCCTGGCGCCAGTTGGGCATGCTCGATCAGCGTTTCAGTGTGGCCTCGGGCCCGGCCCGTGCGGCATTGCTGCAGTCGCGCGAAGGCATTCGCCGCCGCGTGCGCAAGCTCGGCAGCGGCCTGGCCAGTGTGGTGCTGGTGTGCGGCCTGGCATTGTTCGTCGGCCAGCGCTACGTGCCGCTCAACTATTGGCTGGCAGACCAGCGCACCGCCACCGGTGAACAGCGCACCCTGAAGCTGGCGGATGGCACCGTGATCAACCTCAACACCCACAGCGCCATTGACGTGCGCTTTGACGAGAAACGTCGGCTGATCGTATTGCAGGAAGGCGAGATCCTTGTCGAAACCGGCCACAACGACGCCCGCCCGTTTTTTGTCGAAACCCGCGAAGGCAGCCTGCGCGCCCTGGGCACACGGTTTATCGTCAAGCGCGAGGAAGATGGCACCCGCCTCAGCGTGTTGCAGTCTGCCGTCGGCGCACAGCCTGAAGCGCTGCATCAAGAGCAGATCTTCAAGGAAGGCCAGCAAGTGCTGATGCGCCGCGACAGCCTCGGCCCGATGCTTGCCGTCAGCCCCGGCACCGACGCCTGGACGCGCGGCATGCTGGTGGTGGACAACGCGCGGCTCGGCGATGTGGTTGCCGAACTGAGCCGCTATCGCACCGGTTACCTGGGTGTGGATAAACAGGTGGCCGACCTGCGGATCACCGGCAGCTTTCCGTTGCACGACACCAACCTGGCACTGAACGCGCTGCTGCCGACCTTGCCGGTGCAGATTCAACAATACACGCCGTGGTGGGTGACGGTGGCGCCCAAGCCGTAGGCTCCTGTGGTGCATAGGCCATTGTCATCGCAGGCAAGCCAGCTCCCACAGGTGGAATGCGTTCCCCTGTGGGAGCTGGCTTGCCTGCGATGAGGCCCTCAAAAACAGCACTCACCCACTAATAGAAATTATTTTCATCGAGCCCTATCACTTTTTGCATCTCGCTCGGCACATAGGCAATTGAGAAATATTTCCATTCAGGAGCCGCCCTATGTCCCGCACACTAGACACCTTGTTGCGCCCCAGCCTGTTGGCCGTGGCCATTGCCCTCAGCGCTCCGCTGGCCAGCACCCAGTTGCTCGCCGCCGAACAAGCGTCCAGTGTGCGCGCCTACAATCTGCCGGCAGCGTCGCTGGCCACCACCCTGAACCAGATCGCCAGCCAGGCCGGTTTGGCGCTGACGCTGAACCCGGGGTTGGCAGCGGGCAAGACTTCCGCGCCGGTAAAAGGGCAATTCGATGCACAAGGCGCATTGCGTGAAGCGTTGCGCGGGACCGGGCTGCAACTGGAGCAAAGCAGTGCAGGCACGTTCAGCCTGGTAGCGATCCCGGATGGGGTCGTGGCATTGCCGGAGACCAGCATTACCGGCCAGGCCGACGCGGAAAGCGCATGGGGGCCGGTTGATGGTTACCTGGCGACCCGCACCGCTGCCGGCACCAAGACCGATACCGCACTGGTCGAAGCCCCGCGTTCGATCTCCGTCGCCACTCGCCAGCAAATGCAGGACCGCAACGTCCAGAACCTGGATGACGCCGTCAAATACATGCCCGGCATCGTGTCCGCCAGCTACGGCAGTGACACCCGCTACGACTGGATGCGTGTACGCGGCTTCGAACCCACCCAGTTCCTCGACGGCCTGCCGCTGCCACGCGGCGTGTATGCCAACCCGAAAGCCGAAACCTGGAACCTCGACCGCCTTGCGCTGCTGCGCGGCCCGGCCTCGTCGGTCTACGGCCAGACCCCGCCCGGCGGCCTGCTGGATATGGTCAGCCGCCGCCCCAGCGCTGAATCGAGCAATGCCATCCAGGTGCAGTATGGCAGCGACAACTACCGCCAGATCAACTTCGCCAGCACCGGCAAGATCGATGATGAAGGCCAGTTTCTCTACGGCCTCAGCGGTGTGGTGCGCGACGCCGGCACCCAGGTCGATCACATCGACAACAAGCGCTACAACATCGCGCCCAGCCTGACCTGGAATATTGATACCGACACCAAGCTGACGTTTCTGTCGCAGTTCACCCGCGACGATACCGGCGCCACCAGTCAGTTCCTGCCCATTGTCGGCACCAAGATCAAATCGCCGCTGGGGGACATCTCTCATCACAAGAACCTCGGCGACCCGGACTACGAGTACTACGACCGCACCTACTACGCGCTGGGCTACGCCTTCGAGCATCGCTTCAACGATACCTGGCAGTTCAAGCAGAACCTGCGTTACACCAAGTCGGAGCTGGCTTTCCAGCAACTGACCGTGGGTTCCTACGGTTACTCGACCATTGATGCCGAGGGCAATACCAGCCGCGGGTCGACCAACGTCGACGAAAACATCGGCCAGTTCGCCGTCGACAACAATTTCCAGGCTGACTTCGCCACCGGTGATATCACCCACACGCTGTTGCTCGGCCTGGATCACCAGCGCACCGACACCTCGTACCTGTCGATCTTCGGTGACGGCGGCACAGTCAACCTCTACAACCCCGTCAACACCAAGCCGGTGGTGCGTCCGGCGCGCTCCACCGCTTATTACGACTACAACCAGAAAACCATCCAGACTGGCCTTTACGCCCAGGACCAGATGGCCCTGGACCAGTGGCGCCTGACCCTCGGCGGGCGTGAAGACTGGGTGCACCAAGGCACCACCTACTTCAACAAAAACGATGCAACCAATACCGACCGCAGCAAGAACTTCAGTGGCAACGCCGCGCTGAGCTATGTGTTCGATTCGGGCTTCGTTCCGTACCTCTCCTACGCCGAATCGTTCCAGCCAGCGAGTAACGCCAGCGTCTCGCCAACCGAGTCGTACAAACCCACCGAAGGCAAGCAATGGGAATTGGGGGTCAAGTACCAGCCACCCGGCTCAAATACCCTGCTGAGCGCCGCGGTGTACGACCTGACCCAAAAGAACGTGCTGGTTACCAGCTTCGGCGCCGGTGGCCAGTCGATCACCAACCAGACCGGCGAAGTGAAGGTCAAGGGCCTGGAATTGGAAGCCGTCTCTGACGTGACCGAGAACCTTAAGGTCATCGCGGCATACACCCTGGCCAAATCCGAAGTGCAAAAAGGCCAATACAAAGGCAACCGCCTGCAACTGATGCCAAACCAGCAAGCCTCACTGTGGACCGACTACACCTGGCACGCCGGTGTGCTCGACGGTTTCGGCATTGGCGCGGGTGCCCGCTACACCGGCAATACCTATGGCGACCAGGGCAACACCTGGCTGGGCAAGGCCAATGCCTACACCGTGTTCGATGCCTCCGTGCATTACGACCTCGGCCGCCTGGACAACAGCCTCAAGGGGGCTTCGGTGAAACTGAATGCCACCAACCTGTTCGACAAGGACTACATTTCCACCTGCGATGCTTCCTACTGCTACTACGGCGACCAACGCAGCGTCGTCGCCAGTGCCACCTACCAGTGGTAATCGGCTGAGTTAACAACCGGGCCGCCCCCGTGGGCGGCTTCGGTGTGTCTGAAGGCTAGAAAATGAAAAGCAAAACCATCCGCCGCTGGTCCTTCATCCACACCTGGACCAGCCTCGTCTGCACCGTATTCCTGCTGCTGCTCGCCCTCACCGGCCTGCCGTTGATCTTCCACCACGAGATCGACCACCTGCTGGGCAACGAACCCGAGCTGGCACAGATGCCCGCCGATACCCCACAGCTGAACCTCGAACAGCTTGTTGCCAAAGCCCAGGCCCATCGCCCCGGCGAAGCCATGCAATACCTGGCCTGGGACGAAGACGACAAGAACGGCGTGATCGCGATCATGGCCGCCACCGCCGGCACCGAACCCAATTCCTCCCACACCTTCATGCTCGACGCCCGCACCGGCGAGGCCGTGGAAACGCCTTCGGCCAACGGCGGGCTGACGATGTTCCTGCTGCGCCTGCACGTCGATATGTTCGCCGGGCTGCCGGGCAAGTTGCTGCTGGCGTTCATGGGCATTCTGTTTGTGCTGGCGATCATCTCCGGCACGGTGCTGTACCTGCCGTTCATGCGCCGGCTGAAATTCGCCACCGTGCGCCAGGACAAATCCACGCGCCTGCGCTGGCTCGACCTGCACAACTTGATCGGCGTGGTCACCCTGACCTGGGCGCTGGTAGTGGGCGTGACCGGCGTGATCAGCGCCTGCGCCGACCTGATCATCGCCGCGTGGCGCACCGACAGCCTCAGCGCAATGATCGAGCCTTACAAAAACGCCCCGCCGCTGACCCTGCGCGCCCCCGCCACCGACCTGCTGACGATTGCCGCCAAGGCCGCGCCCGGGATGGAGCCGGACTTTATCGCGTTCCCCGGCACGCGTTTCTCCAGCGAGCATCACTACGCGGTGTTCATGAAAGGCAGCACCCACCTGACTTCACACCTGCTGACGCCGGTATTGATCGACGCCAGCAACCTGCACGTCACCGCCATCGCCGAACGGCCGTGGTACATGGACGCCATGGGCATGTCCCAGCCGTTGCACTTCGGTGACTACGGCGGCATGCCGATGAAGATCCTCTGGGCGGTGCTGGATGTGCTGACCATCATCGTCCTGGGCAGTGGCGTGTACCTGTGGCTGGTGCGGCGCAAGGCGGCCAAGTCATGAAGCCGAGGCAATCGAGTTTCTGGAAGGTATTCGGCATTCCGCTGGCCATCGGGTTGTTGAGTGCTGCCGGATTGTTTGCGGCATTGCTGGGGGACGGCTTGTGGGATTCGCTGAGCTGGGTGGGGCTGGGCATTCCGGCCGCCATAGGTAGCTGGGCGTTGCTCAAGCGTTGAGATAGATTAGCGCTGCCCTTTTCCGAGGAATGCCCATGTCCACCCCCAGCATGACGTTGTTCCACAACCCTGCCTCGCCGTTTGTGCGCAAAGTACGGGTGTTGTTGCACGAGACCGGTCAACTGGACCGCGTGACCTTGCACGCCTGCGTGCCGACGCCGGTCAAGCCCGACGCCGATGTAATCCTGGACAACGCGCTGGGCAAGATCCCCGCCCTGCGCCTGGCCGACGGCAATGCGCTGCACGACAGCCGGGTGATCCTCGATTACCTCGACTACCAACACACCGGGACTCCACTGATCCCCCGGAACGGCCCGGCCCGCTGGCGGCGCCTGACCCTGGCCTCGACCGCCGACGGCATCATGGATGCCGCCGTACTGGTGCGTTATGAAACCGCCATGCGCCCCGAGGAAAAACACTGGGACCTGTGGCTGGAAGGCCAGCGCGACAAGATCCGCCGCGCCCTCGACATGCTCGAACAGGACGCCATCGCCGAACTGGCCGGGCCGTTTGACGTGGCCGCGATCAGCGTGGGGTGTGCACTGGCTTACCTGGACTTCCGCCACCCGGACATGCAGTGGCGGTCGAGCCATCCGAAGCTGGCGGCGTGGTATGCCGAGGTGAGTCAGCGGCCGTCGATGCTCCAGACCCAGCCACCGGCCTAACCTGCTGCAAGGGCCCCTCTGTGGCGAGGGAGCTTGCTCCCGCTGGAGTGCGAAGCGCTCCCAGGATTTTTGGGGCCGCTGCGCAGCCCAGCGGGAGCAAGCTCCCTCGCCACAAAAAGCTCCCGGGCCAAAGGGAATAGCGCGTTAATCCTCACCACTAACTGCGCGCCCTCTTGCTGATCTTCCCGCAACCCCAACGACCTACTCATCACCCACCTCCTTGCGTTTGCCCACGCCATACCAATCCAGCTTGCGGGTCAGCACCATCACCGTGCCCAGCAACCCGAACAGCAGCAACGAGCCCATCAACAACGCGTAATCCTCGGCACTCAGCAACCCGTACAGCAAGCCATACAACGCCGCCAACCCTGCTGAAAACCCCAGGCCATGGGCGACACTGCGCAGCACATGGCAGACGTAAAACCCGATCAGCAACACACAGGCCGCCGCCGATATCAGGTAAGCCGGGCCAAACCCGATGTGCTCGGACAACGACAACAGCAGCAGGTAGAAAAACGTTAGGGCAAACCCCACCAGCGCGTACTGGATCGGGTGCACCGCCAGGCTCTTGAGCACCTCGAACAGGAAGAAACCGGCAAACGTCAGGGCAATGAACAGCAGCGCATATTTGATCGCCCGATCGCTCTTGAGGTACTGGTCCACCGGGTCGATAAAGCTCACGCCGAAGCTGCGGCTGTTGAAGTCGTCACAGCCGCGCTCGGCCAGGCAACCGCGCAGTGCTTCTTCCAGGTTGGTGGAGAAGAATGTGGTCTGCCAATTGGCGCTGAAGCCTTGGGCGGTGACCTCACGCTGGGCCGGCAGGAAGTTGCCGATAAAGCTGGGGTGCGGCCAGTTGGACGCCAGCTTGACCTGGCTGGTCTTGCCCACCGGCACCACTTGCAGTTGCTCGGTGCCTTGCAGGCGCAGGTCAAAGGCGAAGTCAAAAGGTGACGGATTCTGGCTGTCCTGCTCGGGCAGCATCACGTGCACACCCTCCCCCAGCCAAGCCACTTGAGTGCCCGGGGAAAACGCCAGTTGCTGGCTGCCCAGCTCCAGCTTCAACGCATTTTCGATGCCGCGAATGTCGCTGATACCCACTGCCAGATACGCCCGCTCAAAGCGGTAATCGGCAAAGTTTTCCGTGATGCCCCACTGCTCCGGCAACACAAACCGCCCACTGATACGGCTGTCGGCGTGGAACAACCGCGCCTGGTAGATGCCCCGGGCGCGCACTTCGGTTTGCACCTGCCCGTCGAGGGCAAATTGCTCCGGCAGGAAATACAGATGACCACGCACCTCGCGGGTTTCTTCGTAGCGTTCGTTGAGCTTTTCATTGAGCTTCCACTCCCGGACGGTCTTGCGATAAGGCACCACCAGCACCGGGCCATTGAGGCGCTGGCTGTAGCTGGAACTGCGGGCGATATCCTGCAAGACGTCGTCGCGCAGTTGCTGACGGTCGGTAATCACCCCGTGGATCATCAGCAACGGAATCAACAACAGCACGATCAGCAGCGCGATGGCGCCCAATTTGAAAAGCAGATTGCGGTTCATGAAGCTCTCCCTGTTTTGATGGGGGAGAGTCTGGCGGGCGCTTAAGGGGGATTTATGAAGGGAATGTGGAGACTGTGTGGAGATGCAGTTTTACCTGCACGCCGCCGGGCACGTTGCCGATCTGCAATGAGCCGCCGTGCAGCTTCATCACCTCTTCGACAAAATTGAGCCCAAGGCCGGTGCTCTTGCGCCCGCTGGCCGGGCGCGGCAGGGAATAGAAGCGCTCGCTCAGGCGCGGCAACGCGTACTCGGGAATGGCTTCGGCCTGGTTGAACAGGGTGAATTCGATCCCGTCATCCAAGGCCTTGGCGCTGAACCGCAATGTGCCACCGGGCGGTGTGAAATCCAGTGCGTTTTCCAGCAGGTTACCCAGTGCCTGGCGCAGCAGGAACGGCTCGCCGTACACCTGCAGATCCGCGTCAATCGCCTGCTCGACCTGCAACCCGGCGCCTTCAATGCGCGCACATTGAGCCCTGAGCACTTCGTCCACCAGCGCCGCCAACGACAGGCTGGCCTGGTCCTCAAGGCCCTGGCGCTGCTCCACCTGCGCCAGGTTCAGCAGGCGTTCGATCAACTGCTGCAAGCGCGCACTTTCACTGTCGATATTGCTCACGAAACGCTGCTGCTGGTCACGGGACATGTCGCCCTGCAACAGCTCCGCCGCACCACGAATCGCCGCCAGCGGGCTTTTCAATTCGTGGGTCAGGGTGTGCACATAACGTTCGACGTACGCCTTGCCTTCCAGCTGGGTGCGCATGTGTTCCACGGCGGTGGACAACTGCTCCAGTTCACCGCCGCGATAGTGCGGCAACTCGGCACGCCGGCCTTCACTCACCGCCTGGGCATACGCCGTCAGCCGGCGCAGTGCGACACTCAACCACCACGACAACAGCGCACCAAACAGCAAGCCCAGGGCGACCAGCCCGGCGCCGTACCACAGCAGCCGGTCTTCGGTGCGGTCCACATAGGGTTGCAGTGAACTGTTGGGCTTGGCCACAGTGACCACGCCGATGATCTGCCCGCTATCGCGGATCGGCGCGCCGACGTGCATCACCGATGAGGCAGGGTCGTCCAGTTCGCTGCGGGTCGAGCGCGCACCGTATTCGCCGCGCAGGGTCAGGTACACGTCGTTCCACTTCGAATAGTCCTCGCCCACCGCCTCGCCGGTGGAGTCCAGCAACACGATGCCCTTGGCGTCGGTGACGTAGATGCGGTGGTTGACCTGGTTTTTCGGCAGGCCCCAGATATTCGCGCCGGGCTGACGCTCACCGTAGGCCTTGAGCAGTTCGGGCCAGTGGCTCTGGCCGAGGGTGCCGTTCTTCACATCGTCGCGCAGGATTTCCGCCAGCAGGTTGGCGGTGTCCACCAGGGTTTCCTCGGTGGACTGGCGCACGCCGGGGCGGATTTCCTTCATCACGGTGCTGAGTACGAAGTAGCCGGTCAGGCCGATAAACAATGCGTACACCAGGAAGAACCGAATCCCCAGGCGCATCAGCTGTTGCCCGGGCTGTAGCTGTAGCCCAGGCCACGGTGGGTCTGGATGGGCTCCGCCTCGGGCGCCACCGCGCGCAATTTGCTGCGCACGCTTTTGATATGGCTGTCGATATTGCGCTCGTAGCCTGCGTCCGCCGCCACGCCCACCGCATCCAGCAGTTGCTCGCGGCTGAACACCCGCTCGGGTTGCTCCAGCAGGCTGTGCAGCAGACGGAATTCATGGCGAGTGAGGCTCAGGGGCTGGCCGCGATAACTGATCTGCATGCGCTCCAGGTCCACCTGGAACACCGCCGGAGCAGCACCGGGGCCCACGCGCTTGAGAATGGCCCGTACCCGCGCTGCCACTTCCCGCGGGCTGAACGGCTTGACTACATAGTCGTCAGCGCCGATCTCAAGACCCACCACGCGGTCGATCTCACCGTCCCGGGCGCTGAGGAACATCACCGGTACTTCGCTGAAACGCCGCAGTTGCTTGCAGGTTTCAAAGCCGGTGATGTCCGGCAGGCCGATGTCGAGGATGACCAGGTCCGCCGGGGTTTGCCGCTGATGGGCCAGCGCCGCCTGGCCGAGGCTCAACCAGGTGGTGGTGAAGCCCTCGCCTTGCAGGGCGAAAATCAGCGTGTCAGCGATAGCCGCTTCGTCTTCGACAATCAGGATATGCGCCATGGTGTTCCGTCAGCAGTCCGGTTTGTCCGCAGTGTAACGGCGGGCCGGGTTTACCGCAGCGCCGAATTCACGCAGGGCCTTGGCGCCGATCAGCAGCGGGTAGTTGAAGCTGCTGCGGTCGGTGAGGTTGACCTCGACGGTGCGCTTGACGTTGCCCAGGCACATTTCCAGGTCGATCACCGGGCGCTTGGCCACGGTGGCTTCGTCCTTGTCGTCATCTTCGTCGGCGCGGCTCTTGATTTTGCTGATGCGCGAAACCTTGTGCTCGTACACCTTGTTGGTGGCGTCCTTGCCGCCGAGGCGGAAGCGTACCCAGTCGTCGCCATCACGGGTGAAGGTCTCGATGTCCCGGGCCGACAGCGAGGCGGTCAGCGCGCCGGTGTCCATCTTGGCCTTGAAGGTCTCACCGATTTCCGGCAGTTGGATGTATTCGTAGCGACCGTAAAGGGTCGGCTCGGCGGCCATGACAGGCAAGGCCACCAGCGTTAGCAGGGCAAGGATGGATTTCACGTAGGAGGTTTCCTTGAAATAAGTGGGCCAATTCTAGACTGCAAATTCGCTGCTTAGTTAGATCACAGAGCATACCCAGCCCGCTGTGAAACATTCGTAAGCTTATTTGCGATTTGGTCTCCAGGCCCAAGCTGCTTATCATGGCGGGCCAAAAATGATTCCAAGAGTTACTTATGCGCCGCCTGCTCACCGGCTGTTTCGTCACATTGCTGCTGTTGCTCAACACCCTGGTGCTGTTCGGGCCGCTGATGGTGTTTGCCCTGCTCAAGCTGGTGGCCCCCGGTCGCTTTCGTGACTATGCGTCCTGGGCCGTCATGTGGATCGCCGAAACCTGGGCCGAGATCGACAAGCTGATCTTCGCCCTGTGCATCCCTACCCAATGGGACATTCGCGGCGGCGGCGACCTGCGGGGTGACACTTCTTACCTGGTGATCAGCAACCATCAATCCTGGGTCGACATCCCCGCACTGATCCAGGCCCTCAACCGGCGCACGCCGTTCTTCAAGTTCTTCCTGAAAAAGGAACTGATCTGGGTACCCTTCCTGGGCCTGGCCTGGTGGGCGCTGGATTACCCGTTCATGAAGCGCTACAGCAAGGCATTCCTGGCCAAGCACCCTGAACTGGCAGGCCAGGACCTGAAAATCACCAAAGAGGCTTGCGAGTTGTTCAAGCGCCAGCCGGTCACCGTGGTGAATTACCTGGAAGGCACGCGGTTCACCCCGGCCAAGCGCAAACAGCAGGCTTCACCCTTCGAGCGCCTGCTCAAGCCCAAGGCGGGTGGCGTGGCGTTCGTGCTCGCGGCGTTGGGTGAACAGCTGGATGCGGTGCTCGACGTCACCGTGGTTTATCCACAGGAAAACATTCCGGGCTTCTGGGACTTGATCAGTGGTGCGGTGCCGAAGGTGATCGTGGATATCCGTACCCGAGAGCTGGATCCGGCGTTGTGGCAGGGGGATTACGAGAACGATCCGGCGTTTCGCCAGACCGTCCAGAACTGGGTCAACCAGCTCTGGATGGAGAAGGATGCGCGCATCGCCCAACTGCGCGCGGAGCGGCCTTAGCCGCCAGTGCCCCAGGCCGAAGCCAGTTTGCCCAGCACCGATTCGCTGGCGCCCTGGCCGCCCAGGTATTTCAGGATAACCGGCGCAAACTGGCCCACCATCCCGCTGTCCATGCCCAGCGCGCTGAACGCAGTGTTCAGGTCGTTGGTGTTTTTCACGTTACCCAACACGCCATCCAGGCCCGAGGTCTTGCTGCCGCCGCTCTGGCCGAGCATGCCGCTCAGGGCGCCGAGGCTGCCCAGGGAGTTGCTGCCGGAGAGCTTGTCCAGGCCCGGTACGCTTTTGGTCAGTTGCGAGTAATCACCGCCGCCCAATTTATTCTTGGCCAGGCCCAGCATTGCGCCGGTACCACCAACGGCCTGCTCAGGGGTCACGTTCAATTGCGAGGTCAGTGCCTGCAGCAGACCAGCGGTCTGTGAAGTGGGTGCAGCCGCTGCTGCCTTGTCGCCACCTTGTGCACCGGACACGGCATTGGCCACGTCGCCGAGGCTGAAACCTGCCGCAAATACCGGGCTGGCCGCCACGGTCAACAGGCAGGACAGGGCAAAACCGCGTGAAATCTTCATCAAGACAACCTCTGAAAGTAAGCGCAAAAAGCAGGAGTTTGACTGGGTACGCCGAAGGATTGTTCCCTCCCTGCAGATTAGTTCAGAAAACCACTGCATCCGATGCGCCTTGCGCTGCGTATATCCACCACGAGCCGCACGGAGGTCGATGGAATGAATGCCCAAGCTGGACTAACCTCAGCCTGCCCTCTTTACCGTGCGCCGTCCCATCGCCCTGTTGCAAGCGCCTGGAGAAGCCCTATTTCGACCCACGATGCAGATCAGCTACGGCAATTGCTGACCCAGTGTTCACTGGGTAATCGCCAGGCGTTCGAAACGCTCTATCGCAGCGTTTCCCCGCGTTTGCACGGTGTTGCCTTGCGTTTCATGGGTCGCAAGGAGCTGGCCGAGGAGGTGTTGCAGGAAAGCTTCGTGCGCATCTGGTACAACGCCTCACGCTATGAGGCCCATCTGTCGGCGCCCATGACCTGGATGGTCAATATCACCCGCAACCTGGCGATCGACCAGTTGCGCAAACACCGCGAACAACCCTTGAACGAAGGCCAGGAGGACGCCACGGCCGACGAAAGCCCCAGCGCCCATGAACAGCTCGACAGCGAGCGTGAAGCCCTCGCCCTGAACCGCTGCCTCGACAGCCTCGAAGGCATGCAGCGCCAGTCGATCACCGTGGCTTACTTCCAGGGCTTGTCGTGCTCGGAATTGGCCGAACATCTGGCCGCGCCCCTGGGCTCGGTCAAATCCTGGATTCGCCGCGGCATGGAGCGCTTGCGCAGGTGCCTTGAATCATGAACTACCAGACCACCGCCCTGCGCCGCGCCCTGGCGGCTGACTACGCCATCGGGCTGATGCCTGCCACCGCCCGCCGGCGCTTTGAAGCGCTGCTGCGGGATGACGCGGCGCTGCGCGTCGAACTCGGGCACTGGCAGGATGCCCTCGCCAGCCTCACCGGGCCGCTGCCTGAACGGCCGGTGCCGGACCACGTATGGGAAGGGATCAAGGCGCGCATTGAGCCGCAAGTGCTGCATATGCCGGCGAAGAAACCGTTCTGGATGAACCTGCGCTTGCTGGTAGCGGCGTGCGGGGTGGTGATCGCGGTATTGGTGGGTGTGTTGTACCAGCGCGATCTTGGGGTGGAGTACAACGCCACGCTGGTGGCGGCTGATCAGCAGCCGGCGCTGAAGATCCAGGCCTACGCGGATCACCTGCAAGTGGAACCGCTGACCCTGGCGGCCGTGGAGCCGGCCCGCGCGTTGGAACTGTGGGCAATCCCGGCAGGCGGCAAACCCATCTCCCTGGGGTTGTTGCCGGTGTCGGGTAACGGCCGAATCCAGTTGAGCAAAGAACACCAGGCGCTGCTGACGGCGCCGCTGACCCTGGCAGTGAGCCTTGAGCCTCAGGGGGGCTCGCCGACCGGACAACCCACCGGGCCGGTGCTGTATCAGGGCCAATTGGCATCACTCTGATCCGAGGCTCAATACGACGGATGAGGAACCGATCGCCGTTAACCGGGTCCATTAAAGACTACAAAACATGTCAGGAAGAGCCTAATGACTGCGATCAACCCCCAAGTGATTGAGCACAAGCCTTCATTCTGGAACCGCCCACGCCTGTTCGTCGGCGCCTGTTTGGTGATAGTGGCAGGCGTCGGCGGCGCCCTCTACACCCAGGACAGCGTCAAGGCTGCCGCATTGCTGGTGAACACCACCCAGCAACCGGCCACGCAAATCGTGGCCCACAAGGATTACCTCGAAGTGCAGCCGATTGCCGCCACCGCACCGGCTCCGGACCAAAGCCTGGAGCTGTGGGCGGTTCCGGCTGACGGCACGCCAGTGTCACTGGGCCTGTTGCCGGAAGACGGCAAAGGCATTATCGGCATCAACCCTCGCCAGCAGGAGTCGATCAGCAAGCCGGTGACACTGATGGTCAGCTCGGAAACCAAGGGCGGCTCGGTGAGCAAGCAGCCGACGGGGCCAACGGTGTATCAGGGGGCTTTGGCGATTCGCTGATTCTCCCACCCAACCGCAGATGCAAAAAAGGCGACCCTGAGGTCGCCTTTATATTTGCCCGCGATTTAAGCCGCGCTGAACAACTTGTGCGGATCAATCACAAACTTCTTCGGCACGCCCGCATCGAACTCACCGTACCCGCGTGGCGCGTCATCCAGGCTGATGACTTCCACACCGACGATGTCGGCAATGTTGATACGGTCCCACATGATCGCCTGCATCAGTTGGCGGTTGTACTTCATCACTGGGGTTTGCCCGGTGTGGAAGCTGTGGGACTTGGCCCAGCCCAGGCCGAAACGAATGCTCAGGCTGCCCATTTTTGCAGCGGCATCCACGGCACCCGGGTCTTCTGTCACGTACAGGCCCGGAATACCGATTTTGCCAGCCACCCGCACCACGCCCATCAACGAGTTGAGCACGGTGGCCGGAGCCTCTGCCTTGGCCCCTTCATGACCATGGCCACGCGCTTCGAAACCCACGGCATCGACGGCGCAATCCACTTCCGGCTCGCCCAGCAACGCAGCGATTTGTTCGTGCAGCGGGGTATCTTTCGACAGGTCGGCAATTTCAAAACCCTGGGCCTTGGCGTGGGCCAGGCGGATCGGGTTGACGTCACCGATGATCACCACCGCAGCGCCCAGCAGGCGAGCGGAGGCGGCAGCTGCCAGGCCCACAGGCCCGGCACCGGCGATGTAGACCGTGCTGCCCGGGCCAACGCCCGCAGTGACTGCACCGTGGTAGCCAGTGGGCAGGATGTCGGAGAGGCAAGTCAGGTCGCGGATTTTCTCCATGGCCTTGTCGCGGTCCGGCAGTTTCAACAGGTTGAAGTCGGCGTAAGGCACCAGCACGTATTCGGCCTGGCCACCGGTCCAGTCGCCCATGTCGACATAGCCGTAGGCGCCACCGGCACGGGCCGGGTTGACGGTCAGGCACACGCCGGTGTGCTGCTCTTTGCAGGAACGGCAACGGCCGCATGCGACGTTGAACGGCACCGACACCAGGTCGCCGATCTTCAGGTTCTCGACGTCGCTGCCCTTCTCGATCACTTCGCCGGTGATTTCGTGGCCCAGGACCAGGCCGGTCTGGGCAGTGGTGCGGCCGCGCACCATGTGTTGGTCGGAGCCGCAGATGTTGGTGGAGACCACGCGCAGGATGACGCCGTGCTCAATCTTCCTGCCACGGGGGTCCTGCATTTTGGGATAGTCGATTTTCTGTACTTCGACCTTGCCGTTGCCGAGATACACGACACCACGATTACCAGACATGCTTTCACCTCGCTGTTGTTTTTATGGAACCGCGTTGCCCAGGCAGGCAGCGCGTTTAAGTGCTCGGGTACAGATGCTGTTTTTGCGTTGTTAGTAAGGGCCTCTTCGCGAGCAAGCCCGCTCCCACAGTTGACCGAGTCCTACCTTTGAAATGCGGTCGAATGTGGGAGCGGGCTTGCTCGCGAAGGCGTCCATCAGAGCACCACTGTCCGATTGGCGTTCAAGAACACCCGCCGCTCAATGTGATACCCCACGGCCCGGGCCAGGGTCAGGCCTTCGATATCCCGTCCCTTGGCAATCAAATCTTCCGGATAGTGACTGTGGTCCACCACCTCCACGCCCTGGGCGATGATCGGGCCTTCGTCCAAATCGTTATTGATGTAATGCGCAGTGGCGCCCACCAGTTTCACCCCCTTGTTGTAAGCCTGGTGATACGGCTTGGCGCCCTTGAAACCGGGCAGCAGGGAGTGGTGGATGTTGATGGCTTTACCATCGAGCTTGCGGCACAGCTCCGGCGACAGCACTTGCATGTAGCGCGCAAGGATCACCAGCTCGGCGCCGGACTCTTCGATCACCTGCCACACCTGGCGCTCCTGCGACGGCTTGTCGTTGGGGTCCAGGGGAAAGTGGTAATAGGGAATCTGGTGCCAGTCGGCCAGGGGCTTGAGGTCCGGGTGGTTGGAGACTACGGCGACCACGTCCATCGACAGTTGGCCGATGCGCTGGCGATAGAGCAAATCGTTGAGGCAGTGATCGGCCTTGGAGACCATGATCACCACTTTCGGCCGGTAGTTCGGCGCGGTCAGTTCGAAGATCATGCCGAACGCTTCGCCACGGGTGGCCAGGCCATCGCGGAAGGCTTGTTCGTCAAAACCGTCAGGCTGGCGGAACTCCACGCGGATGAAGAACCGGCCCGAGAGCCGGTCATCGAAGGAGTGGTGCTCAGTGACGTAGCAGCCCTGCTCGAACAGGTAGCGAGTGACCGCGTCCACCGTGCCGAGCACGCTGGGGCAGTCGGCGGTCAAAATCCATGTATCGGGTACGCGGCTCATTATTCGTGACTCCTTGATCGTTCCCACGCTCTGCGTGGGAACGCCGCAATGGACGCTCTGCGTCCGCTCTTGGGACGCGGAGCGTCCCGGGATGCATTCCCACGCGGAGCGTGGGAACGATCAGGCCTGGACGCTTAAACCATACTCAGCCGCCGCATCCTGCAACCACAGCCACCAGTAATCCGAGAAGCTGCGACGAATCACCAGCTCCCAGGTGTCTTCAGCAGTATGGCGAATCACCAATTGCGACTTGGCGAACACCGTGCCCACCGCCTTGCCCACCGGGAAGCTGTTGGGGTGCACGTCGTAGCTGGTGGATTTCATCAGCACATCGCGCACGTTCGGGCCGCTGAGTTCGAGAATCTGCTGGCCGCCGCTGACGTTGACGACCTGGATATGCAAATCACCCAGCGCCTCACGCAAGCTTTTCTCGGCGGCGAATTCCTCACCGCCTGGCACTACCAGCAACCACTCATCCGGACCGAGCCATTGCAGGCTGGTCTCGCCCTTGACGATGACTTGCAGGGCACCGGGCAATTCGATACCCAAGGCTTTGTGCACACCGGCGGCGAAGGCTGCGTCATGGCCATCGCCACGAATGGTCAGGTGGCCCAGCAGTTTCTTTTCACGCACGGTCACGCCGGTATTCTTGCGGCCCTTGCCTACCAGGCTGGCGAGGTCGGCATGGTGCAGCGACGACTCGGCCTTGGCTCCGGAGGTGGGGCGTTGTTGGTAAACATTGGCTGCTGTCATAAAGCACCTGTGTTGAATTTGATCGTTCCCACGCTCTGCGTGGGAATGCCGCCATGGACGCTCTGCGTCCGCTCTTGGGGCGCAGAGCGCCCCGGGATGCATTCCCACGCGGAGCGTGGGAACGATCAGGTGTCAGATGTTCTGTCGGTCGCCTTTAGGGTCGAAGAACACCGAAGAAACAATCTCCGCCTCGATCACGCTGCCATCCGCCAGCGGTGCAAACACCCGCTCGCCGATGCGCTTCAAGCCGCCCTTCACCACGCCCATGGCAAACGAATAACCGAGGGAGTTGTGGGCATAACTGGAGGTGACATGGCCGACCATCTTCATCGGGATCGTCTGCTTGGTGTCGAACACCAGTTGCGCGCCTTCCGGCAGCCACACGTTCGGGTCAATCGGCTTGAGTCCGACAAGCTGCTTGCGGTCTTCACGCACACAGTCTTCGCGATTCATCCCGCGCCAGCCAATCCACGAGAACGGTTTGGTGCGGCCTACACACCAGCCCATGTTCAGGTCGTCCGGGGTCATCGAGCCGTCGGTATCCTGGCCAACGATGATGAAACCCTTCTCGGCCCGCAGCACGTGCATGGTTTCGGTGCCGTACGGGGTCAGGTTGTACTGCTTGCCGGCCTCGACGATTTTCTCGAGCACGCCCATGGCGTAGTCGGCCTGCACGTTGACTTCGTACGACAGCTCACCGGTAAACGAAATCCGGAACACCCGTGCCGGCACGCCGCCTACCAGGCCTTCTTTCCAGGTCATGAACGGGAAGCCGTCCTTGTCCAGGTCGATGTCGGTGACTTCGCTCAGCAGCTTGCGGCTGTTGGGGCCGGACAAGGTCATGGTTGCCCAGTGGTCGGTGACCGAGGTGAAGTACACCTTGAGGTCTGGCCATTCGGTCTGCTGGTAGATTTCCAGCCACTGCAGCACGCGCGCTGCGCCGCCGGTGGTGGTGGTCATCAGGAAGTGGTTGTCGGCGAGGCAGGCAGTCACGCCGTCGTCGAAGACCATGCCGTCTTCCTTGCACATCAGGCCGTAGCGGGCCTTGCCCACGTCGAGCTTGGTCCAGGCGTTGCTGTAGATACGGTTGAGGAACTCGCGGGCATCCGGGCCCTGGATGTCGATCTTGCCGAGGGTGGACGCGTCCAGCAGGCCGACGCTGTCACGCACGGCCAGGCATTCGCGCTTCACCGCGGCGTGCAGGTCTTCACCGTTGCGCGGGAAATACCATGGGCGTTTCCACTGGCCGACGTCCTCAAACTCGGCGCCGTTTTTCACGTGCCAGGCTTGCAGCGCGGTGTAGCGCACCGGCTCGAAGATGTGCCCACAGTGCCGGCCTGCTACCGCGCCGAAGGTCACCGGCGTGTAGTTGGGACGGAACATGGTGGTGCCCATCTGCGGGATGGTCACGTTCAGCGAACGGGCCGCGATGGCCAGGCCGTTGACGTTGCCGAGCTTGCCCTGGTCAGTGCCGAAGCCCAGTGCGGTGTAGCGCTTGACGTGCTCCACCGACTCGAAACCCTCGCGGGTGGCGAGTTCGATGGCGGCCGCGGTGACGTCATTCTGCAGGTCGACAAATTGCTTCGGCGCCCGTGCGGTAGCTTTCTCGTGAGGTACCTGGAACAGCGCCAGGGTCGGTTCTTCCAGGCGGTTCAAGGCTTTTGGCAGCGTACCTTCCACCGGCGCAAACCCGGCTTCGCTGGCAGCGCGCACGCCACCTTCAAAACCGTCGGCCAGGGAATCGCCGAGGCCGTAGACGCCATTGATGCCACCGACGCACACGCGTTTCTGCGGTGCTTCGCCCGGTACAAAACCGAGGATGTCTTCACGCCAGGTCGGCTTGCCGCCCAGGTGCGAGGCCAGGTGGACCACCGGGCTGTAGCCGCCGGAGCTGGCGACCAGGTCGCACTCCAGCCACTCGCCGGGGCTGGTGACTTTATGAGCTTTGACATCGATGGCCGCAACACGGGCGCCAGTGACGTGCTTGCTGCCACGGGCCTCGATCACGGCGCTGCCGGTGAGGATGCGAATGCCTTTGGCACGCGCCTCTTCAACCAGCGCGCCCCGTGGATTGTGGCGGGCATCGGCTACGGCGACAACGCTGAGGCCGGCGTCGAACCAGTCCAGCGCCACGCGGTAGGCGTGATCGTTGTTGGTGGACAGCACCAGCTTCTTGCCCGGTGCCACGCCGTAGCGACGCACGTAAGTGGAGACCGCTCCCGCCAGCATGTTGCCCGGTACGTCGTTGTTGCCGTACACCAGCGGACGCTCGCACGCACCAGTGGCCAACACCACGCGCTTGGCGCGAACCCGGTGGATACGCTGACGCACCTGGCCGATCGGCGCACGGTCACCGAGGTGGTCGGTGAGGCGCTCGTGAATGGTCAGGAAGTTATGGTCGTGGTAACCGTTGACGGTGGCGCGAGGCAGCAGCACCACGTCCGGCAGGGATTTCAGTTCCGCAATAACACTGGCGACCCATTCAGCCGCCGGCTTGCCATCGAGGCTTTCGCGGGAATCCAGCAAGGAGCCGCCGAACTCTTCCTGCTCGTCCGCGATGATCACCCGGGCGCCACTGCGGGCGGCGGCCAACGCAGCCGCCAGGCCGGCAGGGCCCGCGCCCACAATCAGCACGTCGCAATGACGGTTCATGTAGTCGTAGGTGTCCGGATCGTTCTCGGTCGGCGAGCGGCCAAGACCGGCTGCCTTACGAATGTACTTCTCGTAAGTCATCCAGAACGATTGCGGGTACATGAAGGTTTTGTAGTAGAAACCCGGCGGCATCAGCTTGCCGCCGACCTTGCCGAGAATGCCCATCATGTCGTTGTTCACGCTCGGCCAGCCGTTGGTGCTGGTGGCGACCAAACCCTGGTACAGCGCCTGTTGCGTGGCGCGCACGTTGGGGATTTGCGTGGCTTCGGTGGCGCCGATCTGCAGCACCGCGTTCGGCTCTTCGGCACCGGCGGCGAAGATGCCGCGCGGGCGGGAATACTTGAAGCTGCGACCGATGATGTCGACGCCGTTGGCCAGCAATGCAGCGGCCAATGTGTCGCCCTCAAAGCCTTTGTAGCTCTGGCCGTTGAAGGTAAAGCTCAGGGCTTTGTTGCGGTCGATGCGGCCACCGTTAGACAGGCGATTGATCTGGCTCATACCTTCTCTCCAGAAGCCTTGGCGGTGAATTGCGGCTTGGTGCCAATCTTGTAGGTTTCAAGAATTTCGTAGGTCACGGTGTCGCGGGTCGCGTTGAAATACTGGCGGCAACCGGCGGCGTGAATCCACAGTTCGTGGTGCAGGCCGCGCGGGTTGTCGCGGAAGAACATGTAGTCGCCCCACTCCTCGTCGGTGCAGGTGTTCGGGTCCAGTGGGCGCGGGATGTGCGCTTGGCCGGAGGCGTGGAATTCCTCTTCGGAGCGCAGTTCGCCACAGTGAGGACAGAAGATATGCAACATAGGGAATTTCTCCTGTTAGTGGGCGACGGCCGCAGCGCCGTGTTCGTCGATCAGCGCACCGTTGTGGAAACGGTCGATGGAGAAAGGTGCAGCCAACGGGTGCATTTCACCCTTGGCGAGGCTCGCGGCAAATACGTTGCCTGAGCCTGGAGTCGCTTTAAAACCACCGGTGCCCCAACCGCAGTTGAAGAACATGTTCGGGACCGGGGTCTTGGAGATGATCGGGCAGGCATCCGGCGTGGTGTCGACGATGCCGCCCCACTGGCGGTTCATGCGCACGCGGGACAGCACCGGGAACATCTCGACGATGGCCTGGATGGTGTGCTCGATCACCGGGTACGAGCCGCGCTGGCCATAGCCGTTGTAGCCGTCGATACCGGCGCCGATCACCAGGTCGCCCTTGTCGGACTGGCTGATGTAACCGTGCACGGCGTTGGACATGATCACGCTGTCGATGATCGGTTTGATCGGCTCCGACACCAGTGCTTGCAGCGGGTGGGATTCGATCGGCAGGCGGAAGCCCGCGAGCGAAGCCATGTGGCCGGAGTTACCCGCCGTCACCACGCCGACGCGCTTGGCGCCGATGAAACCCTTGTTGGTTTCCACGCCGATGCACACGCCGTTTTCCTTGCGGAAACCGATGACTTCGGTCTGCTGGATCAGGTCCACGCCCAGTGCGTCAGCGGCGCGGGCAAAGCCCCAGGCCACGGCATCGTGACGGGCCACGCCGCCGCGCCGTTGCACGGTGGCGCCCATGACCGGGTAGCGAGTGTTCTTGGAGCAGTCGAGGTACGGAATCTCATCGGCCACTTGTTTGGCGTTGAGCAGTTCGCCGTCCACACCGTTGAGGCGGTTGGCGCTGACGCGACGCTCGGAGTCACGGATATCCTGCAGGGTGTGGCACAGGTTGTAGACGCCACGCTGGGAGAACATCACGTTGTAGTTCAAATCCTGGGACAAACCTTCCCAGAGTTTCATCGCGTGTTCGTACAGGTGCGCCGACTCGTCCCACAGGTAGTTGGACCGCACGATGGTGGTGTTGCGCGCGGTGTTACCGCCGCCCAGCCAGCCTTTCTCGACCACCGCCACATTAGTGATGCCGTGTTCCTTGGCCAGGTAGTAAGCCGTCGCCAGACCATGCCCGCCGCCGCCGACGATGACCACGTCGTAGACCTTTTTCGGGGTGGGCGTGCGCCACATCTTCTGCCAGTTTTCGTGGTGGCTGAGTGAGTGCTTGAAGAGGCCGAAGCCCGAGTAGCGTTGCATAGTCATTACTCCAAAACCGCGCTCAGCGATAAACCGGGAAATCAGCGCACAGGGCGGCCACATGCTTGGCGACGTTGGCCTCCACATCGGCGTCGCCGAGGTTGTCGAGGATGTCGCAGATCCAGCCGGCCAACTCCAGGCATTGGGTCACTTTGAAGCCGCGTGTGGTCACCGCCGGCGTGCCGATACGCAGGCCCGAGGTCACGAAGGGCGACTGCGGGTCGTTGGGCACGGCGTTCTTGTTGACGGTGATGTGAGCGCGACCGAGGGCGGCATCCGCGTCTTTGCCGGTGAGGCCCTGACGGATCAGGCTGACCAGGAACAGGTGGTTATCGGTGCCGCCGGACACTACATCGTAGCCGCGCTTGATAAACACGCCGGCCATGGCCTGGGCGTTGTCGATCACTTGCTGTTGATAGGCCTTGAAACCTGGTTCCTGGGCTTCCTTGAAGCACACCGCCTTGCCGGCGATCACGTGCATCAGCGGGCCGCCCTGGGCGCCCGGGAATACCGCAGAGTTGAGTTTCTTTTCAATTTCTTCGTTGGACTTGGCCAGGATCAACCCGCCACGTGGACCGCGCAGGGTCTTGTGGGTGGTGGTGGTGACCACATCGGCGTAGGGCAGCGGGTTCGGGTACAGACCGGCGGCCACCAGGCCGGCGACGTGGGCCATGTCGACGAACAGCAGCGCACCGACCTTGTCGGCGATCTGGCGAAAGCGCGGGAAATCCAGGGTCTTGGAGTAGGCGGAGAAACCCGCCACGATCATCTTCGGCTTGTGCTCCACGGCCAGGCGCTCGACTTCGTCGTAGTCGATCAGCCCGGTATTGGTGTCGATGCCGTATTGCACCGCGTTGTACAGCTTGCCCGAGGACGACACTTTGGCGCCGTGGGTCAGGTGGCCGCCGTGGGCCAGGCTCATGCCGAGGATGGTGTCGCCGGCGTTCAACAGCGCCAGGTACACCGCACTGTTGGCGGACGAACCGGAGTGCGGCTGCACGTTGGCGTAATCGGCACCGAACAGCTGCTTGGCACGCTCGATGGCCAGCACTTCAACCTTGTCCACATGTTCGCAGCCGCCGTAGTAACGCTTGCCCGGGTATCCTTCGGCGTACTTGTTGGTGAGGCCGCTGCCCTGGGCTTCCATGACACGCTTGCTGGTGTAGTTCTCTGACGCGATCAGCTCGATATGATCTTCCTGGCGCTGCTCCTCGGCATTCATGGCCGCCAGCAGTGCATCGTCATAACCCTGGATCTGGTCTTGCTTGCTGAACATCGCGTCTCTCCCAGCGGCGGCGGTGCGCCAATCGTATTGTTGGGGCCGCCGCACGACGGAGGGGCCCTTTGATGCGATGGTAGGGCTGGCGCAGAGAGGTCAAATGCCTATGGACGCCACGCAAAGGTGCGTTTACGACATGGCCGGAGCAACACAGAACAAATGTGGGAGCGGGCTTGCTCGCGAATGCGGTGGGCCAGCCAATATAGGTGCAGCCTGACACACCGCTTTCGCGAGCAAGCCCGCTCCCACAGGGGTTAGGCGATGATCTTGCGGACCAGTAGCAGCAGCAGGAAATGCGCCGGATAAAGCGCATACGCCCAGCGCCGCATGGCCGGTGGCGATACCTGCCCGGCATGTCGCAACAAGACCAATCCGGCCAGCGGCGCAATCAGGCATGTCGCCAATCCCAGCATCGCCACCAGCGTGCCGCTGTCGAGCAGGACCTGCCATTGGTTGGCAGCCAGGCACACCACACCCGGCAGCACGCTGAAGTACCACGGCCGGCGAAACACCAGCAGCATCGCCAACGGCAGCAGCACACCAAAAAACCCGAACATCAACTGAGCCGAAAACAACCCCGCCAAAACCAGCGCGATCAACGCCAATCCTCGATCAATAACCGTCTTCTGCTGCCATCCCCGGGCAACCAGCAAACCCAGCGCCAGGGTCGGCAGTACGTTCAGCGTGTCGGCGTCGTCGATGAACATCCGGTACGGCACTTCACTGACCACACTGAACAGCAGCAACCAGCCCAGATAGCGCCACTGCCCCGTCACCGGCGCGTCCTTGACCCGATGCAAATTCGCCGCGATCGCCAGGCAAAACCACGGGAACGCCAGGCGCCCCGGCACATACAGCCCGTCCAGGCTCAAACCGACATACCGCAGGTGGTCCAGCACCATACTCAGCAGCGCCAGCCACTTGAGCAGGTCCAGGGCGCCATCGCGGACGCGGCTTACAGGAACGCTTTCAGAACCGTGCATAATTCCCCAATGACTTTGCATTAACAGTGCGTGCGCCCGCCCGACAATCTTGGGTAAAGTGCGCACCAACATCGACCACAGGACTGGGCCATGACCGACAAGAGCCAACAATTCGCCAGCGACAACTATTCCGGCATCTGCCCGGAAGCCTGGGCCGCCATGGAACTCGCCAACCAGGGCCATCAACGCGCCTATGGCGATGATGAATGGACCCACCGCGCCGCCGACGGTTTCCGCAAACTGTTCGAAACCGACTGTGAAGTGTTCTTCGCCTTCAACGGTACCGCAGCCAACTCCCTGGCGCTGTCCTCCTTGTGCCAGAGCTACCATAGCGTGATCTGCTCGGAAACCGCCCACGTCGAAACCGACGAATGCGGCGCGCCGGAGTTTTTCTCCAACGGTTCCAAGCTGCTCACCGCCCGCACCGAAAACGGCAAGCTGACCCCGGAGTCGATCCGCGAGATCGCCCTCAAGCGCCAGGACATTCACTACCCGAAACCCCGCGTCGTGACCCTGACCCAGGCCACCGAAGTCGGCAGCGTCTACACCCCGGAAGAAATCCGCGCCATCAGCGTCACCTGCAAGGAACTGGGGCTGAACCTGCACATGGACGGCGCACGGTTCTCCAACGCCTGCGCATTCCTCGGCTGCTCGCCGGCCGACCTGACCTGGAAAGCCGGGGTCGACGTGCTGTGCTTTGGTGGCACCAAGAACGGCATGGCCGTGGGTGAAGCGATCCTGTTCTTCAACCACAAGCTGGCCGAAGACTTCGACTACCGCTGCAAGCAGGCCGGGCAGCTTGCCTCAAAGATGCGCTTCCTCTCCGCCCCGTGGGTGGGCCTGCTGGAAAACGACGCCTGGCTCAAACACGCCCGCCACGCCAACCACTGTGCACAATTGCTCAGCAACCTGGTGGCGGATATTCCGGGTGTGGAGTTGATGTTCCCGGTCCAGGCCAACGGCGTATTCCTGCAACTGTCGGAACCGGCAATTGCCGCGCTGACGGCCAAGGGCTGGCGCTTCTACACCTTCATCGGTAAAGGCGGCGCGCGGTTCATGTGCGCGTGGGATACCGAGGAAGAGCGCGTAAGAGAATTAGCCGCCGATATTCGGGAAGTGATGAGCGCCTGAAGTAGGCATCAGCCCCTCAGATAATGGCGAAAGGCCGAGACTGTTTTTTGATATTTCTGACAGCAACCAACTTCGTTTTCATTGACTAGCCTCTTGGAACCCGGAAGGAAAAGGCCGCCTTTCGGGACTAACCGCCAGCCGAATAATCGGCCGGAAACGGAAATCCAGCAGAGGGCAATACCATGGAAGCGCAACGCTACGGAAACAACTTGCTAGGCGAAGGCACTATCAGCACTACGGTCATCGACTGGGACGAATTCAGAAAATCCGCGAAAATCGGTGACACCATCAGCGAACCGACGAGGACATTGCGGATCACTGACAAGGTCTATGAACTGACAGCATCCGGCCAGCACTTCGTCGTGCATATCTATGCCCAATAACCTCTAACTGATCGTTCCCACGCTCTGCGTGGGAACGCCTCCCCGGACGCTCCGCGTCCAGGCCACACCACGGTTCAAGGACGAATTGATGGGCAGAAGCCGCTACACCATTACCGAACCTGAAAAACCACACTTCCTGACATGCACTGTCATGGAATGGACACCGCTATTTACCCGCGACTACCTTGTCGGCCACCTATTGAGTTGCTGGCGATATCAACAAACCCACGAACATTTCAATCTCTACGGCTACGTCGTTCTCGAAAACCATCTGCACTTCGTCGCTCAAGCACCTGACCTGGGTAAATGTGTCAGCCAGTTCAAATCCTTCACCGCTCGAACCATCATTGACGACCTGCAGAAACGAGGAGCGGAGCGAGTGTTGCAGCGTTTGCGTTTCAGCAAACGGGCGCATAAAACGGACCGGATTTATCAGCTATGGCAAGAGGGGTCACACGCCGAGTTGGTGTACAGCGAAGCGGTGATGCGCCAAAAGCTTGATTACATTCACCACAACCCTGTGAAGCGTGGTTATGTGGACTTGGCCGAGCACTGGCGGTATTCCAGCGCCCGCAACTATGCAGGACAGGATGGCCTGATTGAAATTCAGCGCTGGGCCTGATCGTTCCCACGCTCTGCGTGGGAATGCAGCCCGTGACGCTCCGCGTCACACAGCGGGACGCAGAGCGTCCAAGGAGGCATTCCCACGCGGAGCGTGGGAACGATCGATTCCTGTGAAGCGGGGTTGTGTGGACTTGGCCGAGCACTGGCGGTATTCCAGCGCCCGCAACTATGCGGGACAGGATAGCCTGATTGAAATTCAACGCTGGGCCTGATCGTTCCCACGCTCTGCGTGGGAATGCAGCCCGTGACGCTCCGCGTCACACAGCGGGACGCGGAGCGTCCAAGGAGGCATTCCCACGCGGAGCGTGGGAACGATCGATTCCTGTGAAGCGGGGTTGTGTGGACTTGGCCGAGCTGGCGGTATTCCAACGTCCGTAACTATGCAGGACCGGACGGCCTGATCGAGATTCAGGGCTGGGCCTGATCGTTCCCACGCTCTGCGTGGGAATGCAGCCCGTGACGCTCCGCGTCACACAGCGGGACGCGGAGCGTCCAAGGAGGCATTCCGACGCGGAGCGTGGGAACGATCATTAGAACTCGATGCGCACATCACCCTTCGGCACGCTGCAGCACGACAGGATGTAACCCTCGGCTTCGTCTTCCTCGGTGATCCCGCCGTTGTGGTCCATCTCGACCTCCCCGCCCAGCTTCAGCACCTTGCACGTCCCACAGATCCCCATGCCGCAAGCTTTCGGAATCAGCAGGCCAAGCTTGGCCGCCGCTGCGTGAACAGTCTCGCCCGGTGCCACGCGGATGCTCTTGCCAGAGGCAATGAATTCCACCTGATGCAGGTCCGCCAGGTCGATCTCCGGTGCATCCGCCGCTTGTTCGGCTTGTTCCACCGCGTCGGCCCGGGCTTCCGGTGGCGTCGCGCCAAAGGATTCCTCGTGGTAGCGGCTCATGTCGAAGCCGGCGGCTTCCAGCAGGCGCTTTACCGCGTTCATGTAAGGCGTCGGGCCGCAACAGAAGACTTCCCGCTCCAGGAAGTCCGGCACCATCAGTTCGAGCATCTTGTGGTTGAGGTAACCGCGATAACCGGCCCAGGGTTCACCCAGGCCGTGTTTCTCGCAAATCAGGTGCAGGCTGAAGTTATCAATCCGCGACGCCATATGCTCCAGCTCGCGGTGGTAAATGATGTCCTTTGGCGAGCGGGCGCTGTGGATAAACGTCATGTCGACGTTGGCGTTGGTGTCGTAGAACCAGCGCGCCATGGACATCACCGGGGTAATACCGACACCACCACTGAGGTACAGCACTTTCGGGCTCGGGAAGTCGATGGCATTGAACAACCCCACCGGCCCGTGCACCGCCAGCTCCTGGCCTTCATGCAGCGTGTCATGCAACCAGTTGGACACCTTGCCGCCCGGCACGCGCTTGATGGTCACCGAAAAGCTGTAAGGCACCGACGGCGAACTGGAAATAGTGTACGAACGCATGATCGGCTGGCCGTCGATTTCCAGCTCCAGGGTGACGAACTGCCCGGGCTTGAAAAAGAACAGGATCGGCTGGTCGGCCATAAAGCAGAAGGTGCGCACGTCCCAGGTTTCCTGGATGACTTTGACGCAACGGACGATGTGCCGACCATTGGCCCAGGTCTGGGTTGTTACCGGGTTCAGGAAGCTGTTGGACATGCTGTTCTCCATAGCCGTGTGATCGGCCTTATGGTGGCGATTCTGCGTAACGAGCGAATCACCCATTTACCTATCTGCGACATTCACATACTTATCGCGACCAGCCCCCATACCACGGGGGTTGCGCGTCGGGAACAGAGTGGGCCATGTCGTTCATGGATAAGGTTCTGGCCGTTGTGGGGCCCACACTCGCTCCCAACAAAGACGCTTTCTTTACGCCTTGCTGCAAAACCTAGCCACTATTCGCCGGCCACACAGAATGGCCATGAGGAC
This sequence comes from Pseudomonas sp. 21615526, assembly GCF_013386245.1. Taxonomy (NCBI): domain Bacteria; kingdom Pseudomonadati; phylum Pseudomonadota; class Gammaproteobacteria; order Pseudomonadales; family Pseudomonadaceae; genus Pseudomonas; species Pseudomonas sp. 21615526. Next base: position 123,725 of record NZ_JACAOM010000015.1, read on the forward strand.
ACACACGATGGACGTCACCGCAACCTTAAGCTTGGGCGATCCGCTGGAACCCGCACGCAAGGCCACTGCGCAAATGCTGCAAGAACGCGAGCGGACCTTTTCGCTGCCGCAGCCGTTTTACTCTGATGAACGGCTGTTCGATATCGACATGCAGGAAATTTTCCAGAAAGAGTGGTTGATCGCCGGCATGACCTGCGAGATCCCCGCCAAGGGCAACTACATCACCCTGCAAGTGGGCAAGAACCCGATCATCGTGATCCGTGGCGCCGATGGTGTGGTGCACGCATTCCATAACGTGTGCCGCCACCGCGGTTCGCGCTTGTGCACCAGCGACAAGGGCAAGGTCGCCAAGCTGGTGTGCCATTACCACCAGTGGACCTATGAACTGGACGGCCGCCTGCTGTTCGCCGGTACCGAAATGGGCGCCGACTTCGACATGAAGCAATACGGCCTCAAGCCGGTGAATGTGAAGACCGCCGGTGGCTACATCTTTATCAGCCTGTCGGAGAACCCGCCGGCCATCGACGACTTCCTGTCGACCTTGAGCCACTACATGGAACCCTACGACATGGAGAACACCAAGGTGGCGATCCAGACCACCTTGTTTGAAAAAGCCAACTGGAAGCTGGTGCTGGAAAACAACCGCGAGTGCTACCACTGCAACGCGTCGCACCCGGAACTGTTGAAAACCCTGCTTGAATGGGACGACGTCACCGACCCGCGGGCCGACCAGGCCTTCAAGGACCACGTGGCCGCCTCCGCCGCCGCCTGGGATGCCGAAAAGATCCCTTACGCCCACGCCAGCTTCGGCCTGCGTAACCGCATCGTGCGCATGCCGCTGCTCAAGGGCACCGTGTCGATGACCCTCGACGGCAAGCAAGGCTGCAACAAGCTGATGGGCCGCATCAAGAACCCGGACCTGGGCTCGATGCGCATCCTGCACTTGCCGCACTCGTGGAACCACTGCATGGGCGACCACATCATCGTGTTCACCGTGTGGCCGATCAGTGCCCAGGAAACCATGGTCACCACCAAGTGGATCGTGCACAAGGACGCCGTAGAGGGTGTGGACTACGACGTCGAGCGCATGCGCAAAGTGTGGGACGCCACCAACGACCAGGACCGTCGCCTGGCCGAAGAGAACCAGCGCGGCATCAACTCCACCGCGTACCAGCCAGGTCCGTACTCCAAGACCTATGAGTTTGGTGTGGTCAACTTTGTGGACTGGTACAGCGAGCGGATGCTGAGCAACCTGGGGGCGGCGCCAGCGCCGTATCTGAAAGGCGTCGCGGTCCACGAGTAAGCCATACAGTGACAGGGACCTGAACTGTACAAAAAACAGCCAGGTCTCTGACAGACCCCTGCTTTCCTGCCTTCCAGCCATTGCCCAACAACTTATCCACAAAGCCACCCACAGCAATTGTGGGCAACTGCGCTTTCCCGTCGAAATAAAACCAAGAAAATCCGTGACTTATTCAAAGGCACCGGTTTTATCCCAAATTGATCATTTTTTGACCTAAAGCCTGAAAGCCACGTCCTGCATGGGCTACAGAGGAACGCAAACACCTTATCCACAGAAGCGCCAACAGACTTTGGGGGCAACTTTGGGCCATCTGTGGAAAACCGGCTTAAACCGAGCAAAATCGCGGCTTTGAAAGCAAAAACCAGCCGGAATAGCGATATTGGTTACATTTTAATCAACGCACTGTAAGCCACGCGTTATATGGCCTACAGCGGATAGCGAACATCTTATCCACAGAAGCACCAACAGACTTTGGGGGCAAGTCTGTCCCGGGCATTTTCCTTATCCACAGAAAAACCCAAGGAAAAACCGTCAGTTAGGTTGGTTATTTTTCGTACAGAGAGCTGGAGGGCTTGATTTGCATGGGGTGTGGACAGCCGCGAACAGGTTATCCACAGGTGGGTTAACAGGGATTGTGGGTAAAGCCACAATCGCCGCAAAATAGTGTGGGAGCGGGCTTGCTCGCGAAAGCGGCGGATCAGTCGGTACATGAGTTACCTGACACACCGCCTTCGCGAGCAAGCCCGCTCCCACAGTGGATCAGCGCACTACACCTTCTTCTATAAGCAATTTAAGAATGGCTTCAGCGCCCGCCTCCGGGCTCACGCCTTTGAGCACCTGCCCACCGCCGCCGCTGGCCTTGGCCGTTGCAGCCTTCATCCGGTCGGCACCGCTTTTGGCCTTGATCACCTTGAGGCGCTTGGGCCGAGGCTTGGCCGGCTGCAATACAGCGCCTGTGAATAACTCATCCTCCAACACCTCGACGTCATGGGCCGTCAGCTCACCGCGTTGCGCCGGGCCGTAGGCGCTTTGCCGTGGCTTGGGCGCCGCGTTATCCACCGTGGCCATAAACGGCAGGCGCACCTTCAGCCGCCGCCGTTGGCCGCGAGGCAAGGCCTGCAGCACATGGGCCACACCGCCTTCGATGGATTCCACCTGGGCCAGGCCGACAATCAGCGGCCAACCCAGTTGTTCCGCCAGCAGGAACGGCAACATCCCCGAGCCTTCGCCGGTTTCCGCCTGGCTGCCGGTGAGCACCACTTGGGCGCCCGCGTCCCGCAGATAGTCGCCGAGCACCGGCAAGGCGTCTGCCCCGGCCGGTTGTTCAAGCACGTGCAACTGCGGCAAGCCCATGCCCAGGTAAGCGCGCAGGGTGGGTTCGCCGATGTCGCCGGCGTGCAGCACTTGCAGGTTATCCCCAGCCAGTTGCAGGCCCAGTTCCACTGCGCGCGCGTCTTGCTCGGCCCGGCGTGGACGGCCGGAAGTCGGGTGGGCACCGATGGACACCAGGCTGATTACATTCGTCGTCATGGCCATTTCCTTAAGCTGCATCGCGCTTGGCACCGTGGCGGTAGGCCTCGACCGCAACGATCAAGGCTTGCAGTATCGCGGCGCTTTCGCCGATCACCGACAGGTCGGCACGCTTGATCATGTCGCAGCCTGGGTCGAGGTTGATCGCCACCACCTTGTCGCAGGCACCAATGCCTTGAAGGTGCTGGATCGCCCCGGAAATCCCCACCGCCACGTAAACCCGTGCAGTGACCCATGTGCCGCTGGCGCCCACCTGGCGATCGCGCGCCATGAAGCCGTCGTCCACCGCCACCCGCGAAGCACCTTCGGTGGCGCCCAACGCGGCAGCGGTCTGGTGGAACAGTGCCCAGTCCTTGACCCCGTTGCCACCGGAGAAAATAAATTCGGCTTCGGCCATGGGAATCGCCGCCGGGTCCACGGCCACCGCACCCAAATCTTCGATACGCGCAAGGCTGCGGGCCAGGCTTGTGGATAACTCCACCGGCAGCACTTCGTGACGGGTTTCGCTGACGGGATCGGCGCACTCCGCCGCAGCCAGGATCATCCGTGGCAGTGGCCGGGCAAGATCCTCCTGACCCGCGCCTGCACGGCCAGTACATTCCTGGCCCTTGATCTGCCAGACCCGCGTGGCCGGGCGCTCCTTGAGGCTCGCGGCAAAGCGCCGCCCCAATTCACCACCGCCGCTGCGGCTGTCCGGCAGCAACCAGTGGCGCGGGTTGAACTGGTTATCCACAGCCCGCAGCCCGTGAACCCGTTGCTCCGGTGAATAACCGTCGAATTCATGCCCGTCCAACACCAGCAGCCGATCCACACCGGCAGTGGCGAAGGCGTTTTCCTTGTGTTCGCCGAACACCACGGCCAATACCGCACCGTCGTCGCCGGCCAGTTGCCGGGCCAGGCCCAGCAAGTCGCGGTCGTGGCTGCTCAGGCGGCCGCCGACCATGTCCGGCACCACGTTGATGTAGAAAGCGGGCGCCGGTACCTGATGCAGCGGCAACTGCACTTCCACCGCTGCCGTACGCTTGGCCGCGCCGCCCTGCTGGGCGCCGCTGCGGTCAATACGCTTGATGCCGTTGGGGCCGATAAAACCGACACCGTGCACGTTCTTGCGGATGACCCCATTGGGCCCCATCCAGCTGTGTTGCACCGGCTGCATCGCCGCGTGCAGCGGGTGCAGGCGGTTACGGGCGATCCATTCGGCCCGTGGGTCGCGGCGGATAATGTCGCTCATCAATGCACCTCCGCAGGTTCGCGTTTCGGCGCCTTGGCCGGTGCCGCGTCTTCAAGCAACGCGTCAGCTACCAGTTCGGCAATGTCCTTGATCAAGGGACGCGGTTCGACCACGCCTTCCAGCATCGCCGTGCACTGTGGACAACCCACGGCCACCAGTTCGGCGCCGGTCTCGCGGATATCTTCCATGCGCATGTCGGGAATCCGCTGCTTGCCGGGAATATCGGTGATCGGCGCCCCGCCACCGCCACCGCAGCAGCGCGAGCGGAAACCGGAGCGCTGCATTTCCTTGACCTCGATCCCCAGCGCCCGCAGCACTTGGCGCGGTGCTTCGTACTCACCGTTGTAGCGGCCCAGGTAGCACGGGTCGTGATAGGTCACGCTGTTGCCTTTGTGCTGGCCCAGGTTCAGGGCGCCGGCGTCGATCAGTTCGGCCATGTAGGTGCTGTGGTGCTGCACCAGGTAGTTGCCGCCGAAGGCGCCGTATTCGTTTTTCAGCACGTGGAAACTGTGGGGGTCGCAGGTGACGATGCGCTTGAAGCTGTACTTGGCCAGGGTCTGGATATTGCGTGCGGCCAGCAGTTGGAAAGTCGCTTCATCGCCCAGGCGCCGGGCCACGTCGCCGCTGTCGCGCTCTTCAAGGCCCAGTACGGCGAAGTCGACCTTGGCGGCTTTCAGCACTTTGACGAACGAGCGCAGGGTGCGCTGGTTGCGCATGTCGAAGGCACCGTCGCCGACCCAGAACAGCACGTCGACGGTTTTCCTGTCGCTGAGCAAGGGCAGGTTCAAATCCGCCGCCCAGTTCATCCGCCCGCCCGGTGCGAAGCCGCCCGGGTTGTCGGTGGCGATCAGGTTTTCCAGGACTTCGGCGCCCTTGTTCGGGGTCGCGCCCTTTTCCAGGGTGAGGTGGCGGCGCATGTCGACGATGGCGTCCACGTGCTCGATCATCATCGGGCACTCTTCCACGCAGGCGCGGCAGGTGGTGCAGGACCACAGGGTCTCGGCGTCCACCAGACCATTGACGATTGGCTGGTGCGGGTTGCCGGCGTGTTCGCCGATGGCTTTGCCCGGATACGGGCTGCCGGCGAACTTGGCGTCGGTGCCACCGGCCAGGCCGACGACCATGTCCTGGATAAGTTTTTTCGGGTTCAGTGGCTGGCCGGCGGCGAACGCCGGGCACGCGGCTTCGCACTTGCCGCACTGCACGCAGGCGTCGAAGCCGAGCAGTTGGTTCCAGGTGAAATCCGCCGGTTTTTCCACGCCCAGGGGCGCGCTTTTATCGGCGAGGTCCAGGGGTTTCAAACCGGTGGAACGGCCGCCGCCGAAGCGTTCGGCGCGGCGGTGCCAGGCCAGGTGCAGGGCACCGGCGAAGGCGTGTTTCATCGGGCCGCCCCAGGTCATGCCGAAGAACATTTCCGACACGCCCCACAACACGCCCAGGCTCAGCAGCGCGGCGAGCAGCCAGCCGCCGAAGTCCGCCGGCAGAATCCCGGCCACCGGCAAGGTCACCAGGAAGAAGCTCACCGAGAACGCCATCAGGCTTTTCGGCAGGCGCATCCACGGGCCTTTCGACAGGCGTGCAGGCGGGTTGCGACGGCGCAGGTAGACGAAGGTGGCGCCGACAAACATCAGCACCGAAGCCAACAGCAAGGCGTAGCCGAGGATGCGGTTATGCAGGCCGAAACCGTGCACCAGGATCGCCAGCAGCGCCGAGAGCACAAAGCCCAGGGCGGTGGCGACGTGGGTGTTGGCGATGTATTTGTCGCGGGCGACCACATGGTGCAGGTCAACCATGTAGCGCTTGGGCATGGCCAACAGGCCGCCGAGCAAGTCGACCTTGGAGGACCGCCCGCGGCGCCACATGTTCACCCGGCGCAGCGCGCCGAGGACGGCAAGGCCCAGGGCGGCGAAGAGCAGGATGGGAAGAAGGGTGTTCAACATGGTGAAGCTCCCGAAGACCACACAGGTCTACTGTGAAACTGGCCCGAAATGTGGGAGCGGGCTTGCTCGCGAAGGCAGCGTGTCAGTCGATGCATCCAGTGGCTGACACACCGCTTTCGCGAGCAAGCCCGCTCCCACATTTGACCGAGTACACCTCGTCAGAAATCCTTGCACAGGCGCAGGGCGTCATAGATGGCCGCGTGGGTATTACGCTGGGCCACGCAGTCACCAATGCGGAACAGCAAGTACCCCTCGCCCGGCTCGCTCAGGCACGGCTGCGGCTTGATCGCGAACAGGGCCTCTATATCCATCTGGCCCTTGTTGCGCGAGCCTGCCTTGAGCCCGTAGTAGAGCTCTTCGTCCGGACGCACGCCGTTCTCGACCACCACCTGGTCCACCACCCGCTCTTCCCTGGCCCCGGTGTATTCGTTCTCCAGCACCGCCACTAGCTTGTCGCCTTCGCGGTAGACCTTTTCCAGCATCATGTCGCCGGTCATGATCACTTCCTTGGGGTACATGCTGCGGTAGTACGTCGGGAACGACGTACCGCCCACAGCCACGCCCGGCTTGATGTCGTCGGTGACGATCTCCACCTGGCTGCCCTTGTCCGCGAGGAAGTCGGCCACCGACATGCCGGTGAACTCGCAGATGGTGTCGTACACCAGCACGTTCTTGCCAGGTAGAACCTTGCCGTCGAGCACGTCCCAGCTGCTGACCACCAGGCCTTCAGCCGCGCCCCAGTGTTCGTTCTGCTCCAGGAACGGATGACCGCCCACCGCCAGCACCACCACGTCCGGGCGCAGGTCGAGGATGGTCGCCGCGTCCGCCGCCACACCCAGGCGCAGGTCGACGTTCAGGCGCGCCAGTTCCAACTGGAACCAGCGGGTGATCCCGGCAATCTGGTCACGCTGCGGGGCTTTCGATGCAGTGGTGATTTGCCCGCCGATAAATTCTTTCTTCTCGAACAACGTCACGTCGTGGCCACGTTCGGCAGCCACCCGCGCCGCTTCCATCCCGGCCGGGCCGGCACCCACCACCACGACTTTGCGTTTTGGCCCGGTGGATTTCTCGATGATGTGCGGCACGCCCATGTATTCACGGGAAGTGGCGGCGTTCTGGATGCACAGCACATCCAGGCCCTGGTACTGGCGGTCGATGCAGTAGTTGGCGCCGACGCACTGTTTGATCTGGTCGATCTGGCCCATCTTGATCTTGGCGATCAGGTGCGGGTCGGCGATGTGGGCGCGGGTCATGCCGACCATGTCCACGTAGCCGCCTTCCAGGATGCGCGTGGCCTGGTTCGGGTCCTTGATGTTCTGCGCGTGCAGCACCGGGGCCTTGACCACTTCCTTGATGCCGGCCGCCAGGTGCAGGAACGGCTCCGGTGGATAACTCATGTTCGGGATAACGTTGGCCAGGGTGTTGTGGGTGTCGCACCCCGAGCCGACCACGCCGATGAAGTCGAGCATGCCGGTGTCGTCGTAGTACTTGGCGATCTGTTTCATGTCCTCGTGGGACAGGCCGTCCGGATGGAATTCGTCGCCGCACAAACGGATGCCGACGCAGAAATCCGGGCCGACTTCCTTGCGTACCGCCTTCAACACCTCAAGGCCGAAACGCATGCGGTTTTCGAAGCTGCCGCCCCATTCGTCAGTACGTTTGTTGACCCGAGGGCTCCAGAACTGGTCGATCATGTGCTGGTGCACCGCCGACAGTTCCACACCGTCCAGGCCACCGGCCTTGGCCCGTGCCGCAGCGGTGGCGTAGTTGCCGATCACCCGCCAGATTTCTTCAGGCTCGATGGTCTTGCAGGTGGCGCGGTGCACCGGCTCGCGGATGCCCGAAGGCGACAGCAGCGTGGGCCAATGCTCGCCGTCCCAGCGCGAGCGACGGCCCATGTGGGTAATCTGGATCATGATCTTGGCGCCATGCTTGTGCATGGCGTCGGCCAGGTTCTGGAAGTGCGGGATGATCCGGTCATCCGCCAGGTTCACCGACTTCCACCAGCCTTGCGGGCTGTCGATGGCGACACTGGAAGAACCGCCGCAGATCGCCAGGCCGATCCCGCCCTTGGCTTTCTCTTCGTAGTACTTCACATAGCGGTCGGTGGTCATGCCGCCGTCGGTGGCATACACCTCGGCGTGGGCGGTACTGAGCACGCGGTTGCGGATGGTCAGTTTGCCGATCTGGATCGGCGCAAACATTGCTTCGAAAGCCATGGCAGGGTCCTCGACTTACAACGGCTTGACGGTGAACAGGCCGTCGTCGTGGCCCTCTTCGGAGCCGCCGTAGACTTGTTCCGCAACGGTACGAACCTTGCTGCCACGGGCTTCGAGGATCTGGTCCATCGCGCCGGCAAACCAGCCGGTGAACATGTAGTCGACCTTGCGCCCGACCTTGCCGTACACGTAGACGAATGCCGAGTGCTCGAGCTTGACGCTGGCGGTGCCTTTATCGAGGTCGATGTCCTGGATCTTGAACAGGCCCCAGCCGCGCTGCGACAGGCGCTTCATGTAGTGCTCGAACACTGCGACGCCTTCCAGGCCGTGGCATTCAGCTTCTTTTTCACACCAGTGCCAGGCGGATTTGTAGCCGGCCTTGTAGAGGATTTCGGCGTAGGCCTCGCTGCCCAGGACTTCTTCGATCCCCATGTGATTGTTGACGAAGAAATGGCGCGGCACGTACAGCATCGGCAGGGCGTCGGAGGTCCAGACACCGGTTTCGCTGTCGACTTCGATAGGCAATTGAGGGGCGATCTTGGCCATGGAAACTTAACTCCGGAAAATGCTTTGGTAAGCCCCCGACGCATAAGGTTGGGGGAAAAGAGGCGTGAGTGGTGGCTTATTCGCCCCAGACGTCCTTCAGGACGTTGACCCAGTTTTCGCCCATGATCTTGCGCACCACGCGCTCGGGATGGCCGCGCTTGAGCAGGGTCTCGGTGAGGTTCGGGAACTCGCCCACGGTGCGGATGCCCAGCGGGTTGATGATCTTGCCGAAGCTGGTCAGGCGGCGGGCGTAGCCCTTGTCGTGGGTCAGCATTTCGAAGAAATCCTGGCCATGGCCCTGGGTGAAGTCGGTGCCGATGCCGATGGCGTCTTCGCCCACGATGTTCATGGTGTACTCGATGGCTTCGGCGTAGTCGTCGATGGTCGAGTCGATGCCCTTGGCCAGGAACGGCGCGAACATGGTCACGCCGACAAAGCCACCGTGGTCGGCGATGAACTTCAGCTCTTCATCGGACTTGTTGCGCGGGTGCTCTTTGAGGCCTGAAGGCAGGCAGTGGGAGTAGCACACCGGCTTTTTCGATTCGAGGATGACTTCTTCGGAGGTCTTGGAGCCCACGTGTGACAGGTCGCACATGATGCCGACGCGGTTCATCTCGGCGACGACCTCGCGACCGAAGCCCGACAGGCCGCCATCGCGCTCATAGCAGCCGGTGCCCACCAGGTTCTGGGTGTTGTAGCACATCTGCACCACGCCAACCCCGAGCTGCTTGAAGATCTCGACGTAGCCGAGCTGGTCTTCAAACGCGTGGGCGTTCTGGAAGCCGAAGATGATGCCGGTCTTGCCCTGTTCCTTGGCGCGACGGATATCGGCGGTGGTTTTCACCGGGATCACCAGGTCGCTGTTTTCGCGAATCAGGGTCTGGCTGGCCACGATGTTGTTAATGGTGGCCTGGAACCCTTCCCATACCGACACGGTGCAGTTGGCAGCGGTGAGGCCACCCTTGCGCATGTCTTCGAACAGGTCGCGGTTCCACTTGGCAATGATCAGCCCGTCGATAACGATGCTGTCGGCGTGCAATTCGGCTGGGCTCATCAGGCGTCCCCTTATTGGCGATTCATGCGCCGAATCGTCTGCCGGCGCTTTGGGGCCAGCATATGCCCCGGGGCAGAAGGAGCCGGGTGCAAAAACGACAAGGGAATTGCCGAAAGCGTCAATCCGCGACAAAGGCCAACATGACATCTCTGACGGGTGTCTGTTCTTTGTCTTACGCTTGAGCCAGAATTTGCTCATCAACTGATATGAGACGGCGCAATGAAATCGATTTTCCTGGCTTTGGCACTCATCGCAACCGGCGTACACGCCGCTGAAGACACCGACAGCACGCCCTGCGATGGCATCGAGAACGACAAGCAAACCCTGGAATGCGCCACCTACAACAAAACCACCGCCGAACAACTGCTCAAGGATAACTACCAGGGCTTGCTGGAACGCATGGGTTCGACCTATGGCAGCAACAAGACGCAGTTGGCGGACATTACCGCTCGTCTGAAGGATGCCCAACAGAAGTGGGAAAAGTTACGTGATGCGGATTGCGCCGTAGATACCTTCCCGGCAGTGGCGGGAAGCAAGGCATATGCGATCCAGCAGAATGATTGTCTGGCGCGGATGAGTGATGAACGGTCGGAGTTTTTGGAGTCGATTGGGCAGGAATAAGCGACAATCCCCTCCACTCTTCACTCAGAACCAAGGCTATTCATGACTATCTGCGGCATCGAAATCAAAGGCAGCGAAGCCATTATTGCTGTCGCCTCGCTCGACGGTCAGGCATTGGGCCACGTCGCCCTGGCCACCAAGAAAATCGCCCTTGAAGACGATGATGAGGCGGCCAACGTCAAGGCCTTCGCCGCTCAGGTCAGCGCGTTTGTGCGGGAAAACGGCATCAGCCGCATCGCCATCAAGAAGCGCAGCAAGAAAGGCGAATTCGCCGGTGGCCCGACTACGTTCAAGATTGAAGGTGTGTTTCAGTTGCTGGACGGCGTTGAAGTGACGCTGCTGTCGCCGCAGACCATCAATGCGCAGAACAAGAAACACGACTTTGCCCTGCCGGCGACGCTGAACAAGTATCAGCATGAGGCTTACAAGGCCGCGTGTTCAGCCCTGCTGAAGAAATAAGCCACACCACAAATCTCCTGTGGGAGCGGGCTTGCTCGCGAATGCGGTGTGTCAGTCAATACATGTACCGACTGATCCACCGCTTTCGCGAGCAAGCCCGCTCCCACATTTGATCTGCATTGTTCTCAAGAGCGGTGTTCATACCGCTTCCCGGCGCCGATCTTCCCTTGGGCACTTGGCAAACCTTGCCCGGTAGCTGCGGGTGAAATACGACGGCGACTCAAAGCCGCAGGCGATGCTCACCTCCAGCACGCTCAGGTCGCTCTGGCGCAACAACTGCCGAGCCTTTTCCAGGCGCAAACCCAGGTAGAAGTTGCTCGGCGTGTCGTTCAGGTGCAGCCGAAACAAGCGCTCCAACTGCCGCCGCGTGACCTTGATCGCCTCCGCCAGCGCCAGTGTGCTCAACGGCGGTTCCGTGTGCTGTTCCATCTCCCCAATCACCTGCACCAACTTCTTGTTGTTGATGCCGTAGCGCGTGGCGATCTGCATGCGTTGGTGGTCTTTGCGCGGGCGGATGCGGCCGAGCACGAATTGCTCGGACACCTGGATCGCCAACTCTGGCCCGTGAGCCTGGCTGATCAGGTCGAGCATCAGGTCGATGGACGCGGTGCCGCCCGCCGAGGTGATGCGCCGGCGGTCGATCTCGAACAGCTCCTGGGTTACCGTCAGCTGTGGATAAGATTCCTTGAAGGCGTCGATGGCTTCCCAGTGCAGGGTCAGGCGGTGGCCGTCGAGCAGGCCGGCTTCGGCGAGTACGCAGGCGCCGGTGTCGATGGCGCCCAGGGTCACGCCGTCGTGGTCAAGGCGACGCAGCCAGTGTTCCAGTGCGGGCGTGGCGAACTTCAGCGGTTCGAAGCCGGCCACCACCAGTAAGGTCGAGCCTTTCTTCAGCGGCTCCAGCGCGGCGTCGGCGTTGACCGACATGCCATTGCTCGCCAGCACCGCGCCGCCGTCGGCGCTCAAGACGTGCCAGCGGTACAGCTCACCACGAAAACGATTGGCGACACGTAAAGGTTCGATCGCGGAAATAAAGCCGATGGCGGAGAAGCCCGGCATCAGCAGAAAGTAGAAATCCTGGGACATGGAGCGCTCTCGTAGGACGGACAGCGTGGTCACTGTGATACGCCAGTTCAATCGGTCATTCAAGGGGGCAGGTCGCTGCAGTGCAAGAGCTGGTCGCCGCCGTGCGTTTTGTCGGGGACCAAGCTGCGTAACTTGGCTGCACGGTGCACAAAGACGCCGGAACCCACAATAACAACCTGCCGAGGGAACCACCATGAACCGACTGATCAGCCGCTGCGTGCTCGCACTCAGCGCCAGCGCCATTTTGAGCACCAACGTGATGGCAGCCGATGCGGCTTCTTGCCAGAACGTGCGCATGGGCGTGGTGAACTGGACCGACGTAATCGCCACCAGCGCCATGACTCAAGTATTGCTCGACGGCCTCGGCTACAAGACCAAACAGACCAGCGCGTCCCAGCAAATCATCTTTGCCGGGATCCGCGACCAGCGCCTGGACATGTTCCTGGGCTACTGGAATCCGCTGATGACCCAGACCATCACCCCGTTTGTCGACGCCAAGCAGGTCAAGGTGCTCGACAAGCCGTCCCTGGAAGACGCCCGCGCGACCCTGGCGGTGCCGACTTACCTGGCCGACAAGGGCCTGAAGACCTTCGCCGACATCGCCAGGTTTGAAAAAGAACTGGGCGGCAAGATCTACGGCATTGAACCAGGCTCGGGCGCCAACACCCAGATCAAGGCGATGATCGCCAAGAATCAGTTTGGCCTGGGCAAGTTCCAACTGGTGGAATCCAGCGAGGCCGGCATGCTCGCCGCTGTCGACCGCGCCGTTCGCCGCAAGGAGGCCGTGGTGTTCTTCGGCTGGGCGCCGCACCCGATGAACGTCAACGTGGCGATGACTTACCTCACCGGCAGTGATGACGCGCTGGGCCCGAACGAAGGCATGGCCACCGTGTGGTCCGTCACCTCGCCGACCTATGCCGAGCAATGCCCCAACGTGCACAAGTTGCTCAGCAACCTGACCTTCACCGCCGCCGACGAGAGCCGAATGATGCAGCCGCTGCTGGATCACAAGGACGCTTTCGAGTCGGCCAGGCAATGGCTCAAGGATCACCCGCAAGACCAGCAGCGCTGGCTCGAAGGCGTGACCACCTTCGACGGCAAACCCGCCGCAGCCAACCTGCAATTGACCAGCAAATAACCTGTCTTGAATCACCGCTTCGCAGCCGCTCCCGGCTGCGAACGGTATGACTACGCCTGAAAATCACGCCTGTAAGGAACCTGCCTCATGAACCACGACGTCATCATCACCTGCGCACTCACCGGTGCTGGCGACACGACCGCCAGAAGCCCTCACGTGCCGGTCACTCCGAAACAAATCGCTGCCGCGGCGGTGGAAGCAGCCAAGGCCGGTGCCACCGTGGTGCATTGCCACGTACGTGACCCCGAGACCGGCAAGTTCAGCCGCGACGTGGCGCTGTACCGCGAAGTGATGGAGCGCATCCGCGAGGCGGACGTCGACATCATCGTCAACCTCACCGCCGGCATGGGTGGCGACCTGGAAATCGGTGGCGGCGAGAACCCCATGGAATTCGGGCCCAACACCGACCTGGTGGGCCCGCTGACCCGCCTGGCCCACGTGGAAGAGCTGCTGCCGGAAATCTGCACCCTCGATTGCGGCACCCTGAACTTCGGCGATGGCGACACCATTTACGTCTCCACCCCGGCCCAGCTGCGGGCTGGCGCCAAACGTATTCAAGAGCTGGGGGTAAAAGCCGAGCTGGAAATTTTCGACACCGGTCACCTGTGGTTCGCCAAGCAGATGATCAAGGAAGGCTTGCTCGACAACCCGTTGTTCCAGCTGTGCCTGGGCATCCCGTGGGGCGCGCCGGCCGACACCACCACCATGAAAGCCATGGTCGACAACCTGCCGGCTGACGCGGTGTGGGCCGGCTTCGGCATTGGTCGCATGCAGATGCCGATGGCGGCGCAAGCGGTGCTGCTGGGCGGCAATGTGCGAGTCGGCCTGGAAGACAACCTGTGGCTGGACAAGGGCGTGCTGGCGACCAACGGCCAGTTGGTGGAACGCGCCAGCGAGATCCTCAGCCGCCTGGGTGCGCGGGTCATGACCCCGGCCGAAGGCCGCGTGAAGATGGGCCTGACCAAGCGCGGCTAAGACACACCGCACGACGCCCTGCAGGAACCGAATCAAATGTGGGAGCGGGCTTGCTCGCGAATGCGGTGGATCAGCCACCGAATGCATCAACTGACAGACCGCTTTCGCGAGCAAGCCCGCTCCCACATTTTGATCTTGGCTCTCACACAGAATCACCGAACTCTTTAGGAATTTGCCATGAGCTTTATCACTGAAATCAAAACCTTCGCAGCGCTGGGCAGCGGCGTTATCGGCAGTGGCTGGGTATCCCGCGCACTGGCTCACGGCCTGGATGTGGTGGCCTGGGACCCGGCGCCTGGTGCCGAAGCGGCCCTGCGCAAACGTGTCGCGAATGCCTGGGGCGCACTCGAGAAACAAGGCCTTGCACCCGGCGCCTCGCAAGACCGCCTGCGCTTTGTGGCCACGATTGAAGAGTGCGTGAAAGACGCCGACTTCATCCAGGAAAGCGCCCCGGAACGCCTGGAATTGAAGCTGGAGTTACACAGCAAAATCAGCGCGGCGGCCAAGCCGAATGCGTTGATTGGTTCGAGTACTTCGGGGTTGTTGCCGAGCGAGTTTTATGAAGGCTCCACGCACCCGGAACGTTGCGTGGTGGGCCATCCGTTCAACCCGGTTTACCTGTTGCCGCTTGTGGAAGTGGTAGGCGGCAAAAACACTGCGCCGGAAGCGATTCAGGCAGCAATCAAGGTGTACGAATCCCTCGGCATGCGCCCTTTGCATGTGCGTAAGGAAGTGCCCGGTTTTATCGCTGACCGGCTGCTGGAAGCCCTGTGGCGTGAGGCGTTGCACCTGGTGAACGATGGTGTGGCAACCACCGGCGAGATCGATGATGCGATTCGCTTTGGCGCCGGTTTACGCTGGTCGTTCATGGGCACGTTCCTGACCTATACGCTGGCGGGCGGTGATGCCGGGATGCGGCACTTCATGGCGCAGTTCGGCCCGGCCTTGCAGCTGCCGTGGACCTATCTGCCGGCGCCGGAATTGACCGACAAATTGATTGATGACGTGGTGGACGGCACAAGCGATCAGTTGGGCAAACACAGCATTTCGGCGCTGGAGCGCTATCGTGATGATTGCCTGCTGGCGGTGCTGGAGGCGGTGAAGACCACTAAGGAAAAACACGGTATGACCTTCGCCGAATAAGCCCTGTAAAGATCGTTCCCACGCTCTGCGTGGGAATGCAGCCCAGGACGCTCTGCGTCCCAACGCGTGACGCAGAGCGTCACAGGAGGCGTTCCCACGCAGAGCGTGGGAACGATCACGTACCTACCGGGAACCGAACCATGGCCGCATTGACCACCTACACCACCAAAATCCTCCCCGAGTGGGTCGACTACAACGGCCACCTGCGCGATGCGTTCTACCTGCTGATTTTCAGCTACGCCACCGATGCGCTGATGGACACCCTGGGCCTGGACAGCGAAAACCGCGAAGCCAGCGGCCACTCGCTGTTCACCCTGGAGTTGCACCTCAACTACCTGCACGAAGTGAAACTGGGCGCCGCCGTCGAGGTACACACCCAACTCATCGCCCACGACCGCAAGCGCCTGCACCTCTATCACAGCCTGCACCTGGTGGGCGACGAAAAGGAGCTGGCGGGCAACGAACAGATGCTGCTCCACGTCGACCTCGCCGGGCCGCACTCGGCGCCATTCAGTGAAGCGGTGCTGGGCAAGCTTGCCAGCATCAGCGCCGAACAAACCGACCTGCCGAAGCCCGCCCTGCTCGGCCGCGTGATTGGACTGCCACCCCAAAAATAAGGAATCGCCATGCAAACCGCCGCCGCTGTTGCCGACTTCCGTACTTACCCACTGATCAGTGACCTGGCCGATGTGCAGGTGCACGGCGATCACCTCAGTGTGCGATGGGCCGATGGGCGGATCAGCCCGTTTCATCACCAGTGGCTGCGGGACAACTGCCCGTGCCCTGTTTGCGTCTACAGCGTGACCCGTGAACAGGTGCTGGAAATCGTCGATGTGGACGAACACCTCACGGCCCTCAGTGCACGTATCGACCAGGGTCTGCTGACAGTGGAATGGAGCGGCGGGCATCGCAGCCAATACGATCCCGGATGGTTGCGGGCGCACGCCTACGACGATGAGTCCCGCGCCGAACGCCGGGCTGCCAAACCGAAATCCCTGCTGTGGGACCGTACGTTCGAGCTGCCCGTATTCGACTACGCAGCGCTGATGGAAGACCCGAAAGCCCTGCTGCAATGGCTGCTGGCTTTGCGTGACAGCGGCCTTACGCAAGTGCGTGGCGTGCCCACCGAACCTGGCTCGCTGGCGCTGATCGCCAAGCGCATTTCGTTCATCCGCGAGAGCAACTTCGGCGTGCTGTTCAACGTACAGTCCAAGGCCGATGCCGACAGCAACGCCTACACGGCATTCAACCTGCCGCTGCACAGTGATTTGCCGACGCGGGAGCTGCAACCCGGGCTGCAGTTCTTGCATTGCCTGGTGAACGACGCCGACGGGGGCGAGAGTATTTTTGTCGACGGTTTTGCGATTGCCCGGGCGCTGCGGGACGAAGATCCGGAAGCCTTTCGCGCGTTGTGCGAGATCCCCGTGGAGTTTCGCAACAAGGACCGTCACAGCGACTATCGCCGGCTAGCGCCGATCATTGCTCTGGATGCCTTGGGTGAAGTCGCCGAGATTCGCATGGCCAACTTTCTGCGCGGGCCGTTTGAGGCGCCTGCAGAGCAGATGCCGTTGCTCTATCGCGCCTATCGCCGGTTTATTGCGATGACCCGGGAGGAGCGTTTTCGGCTGGTCAAACGTCTGAATCCGGGCGAGCTGTGGTGCTTTGATAATCGCCGGACCCTGCATGCGCGCAATGCGTTTGATCCGGCGTCCGGCGCGCGGCATTTCCAGGGCTGCTATATCGATCGGGATGAGTTGTTGTCCCGGATATTGGTGTTGCAGCGGTAGACCGAGGCTCCCCCTTCGCGAGCAAGCCCGCTCCCACATTTGACCGAGTTCCTCCTGAAAAAACGCGGTCAACTGTGGGAGCGGGCTTGCTCGCGAAGGGGCCAGCAGCTTCACCTCAAATTTCAGCTCAAAAAAAGCCCCGATCCAGCCGTGACAGGATCGGGGCAGAGTGCTTTGTGTGAGCGGCGCATCCCGAGGGTGACCAAACCTTCAAGCTGCTTGCTTGATGCCAGTGTGCACACTCCCCTGCCTTGCGAGTTAGCCGAAAACGACCTGTTCATAGGTGTGCCGGACATTCATGCATTCAGGCCTTGCCGACTCGGTGATGGCCTACCAGAATCGACCTCAATCCCCCGCTCCCCTAACAAGGATTAACGTCATGATGCACGCGGATTTGATTGACCAGGATGACCTGCTGGGCCAGCTGCGGTCGTTGGGTTTCGAGGTGTCCAGCGGCGCTACCGCCGAGCAGGCTTGCGAGTGTGCGGTGCGCGGCTTGAGCGCGGCGCGGGCCAAGGCGCTCAAGGGTATGGTTGAGCAGATGTACACCGGCAGCGCGACGATCTTGCCGGCGGTGAGGCAGGCGATCGACAAGCAGTTGTTGCCGGCGCTGGTGCAATTTCGGCAGAACTCTGGCGCCTGATATACCGCATTCGCGAGCAAGCCCGCTCCCACATTCGACCGCGTTCCTACTGAAAAAACGCGGTCAAGTGTGGGAGCGGGCTTGCTCGCGAATGCAGGCGACTCGGTCTAAAGCCTTACACTCGCGAAAGTCGACTCATTCCTGGCCTGGCTCAACGCCGACAACGGCCCGGACAACGGTGACAGCACCAGCGCCTGCGGAATCGGCATCATCGCCACCTGCTGCGTGGTGTTGGAACCCACACGCTCATCCCGCGGCGGAATGCCGAAGTATTCGCGGTAGCACTTGGAGAAGTGCGGCGTGGAGACAAACCCGCACACCGACGCCACTTCGATGATCGACATCGGCGTTTGCTTGAGCAACTGCCGCGCACGGATCAGGCGCAACTTGAGGTAGTAGCGCGACGGCGAACAGTGCAGGTATTTCTGGAACAAGCGCTCCAGCTGACGCCGGGACACCGCTACGTACACCGCCAGTTCATCGAGGTCGATCGGCTCTTCCAGGTTGGCCTCCATCAGCGCGACGATTTCCTGCAACTTCGGCTGGTTGGTGCCAAGCATGTGCTTGAGCGGCACACGCTGGTGATCCTGTTCGTTGCGGATTCGCTCGTACACAAACATCTCGGAGATCGCCGCCGACAACTCACGGCCGTGGTCGCGGCTGATCAGGTGCAGCATCATGTCCAGCGGCGCGGTGCCGCCGGAGCTGGTGAAGCGGTTGCGGTCGAGGGTGAACAGGCGTGTGCTCATGGCCACGCGGGGAAAGGCTTCCTGCATCGACGCCAGGCATTCCCAGTGCACGCTGCAATCAAACCCGTCCAGCAGGCCGGCGCAGGCCAGGGCCCAGCTGCCGGTGCACACCGCGCCAAGGCGACGGGATTGGCGCGCCTGGCTTTGCAGCCACGACACATGTTCACGGGTCACGGTGCGCTGGATACCCACGCCGCCACAGACGATCACGGTGTCCAGGGCCGGGGCTTTGTGCATGGAAGCATCGGGGGTGATTTGCAGACCGTCGCTGGCCCACACCTGGTTTCCGTCCACACTCAACGTCGTCCAGCGATACAGCTCGCGGCCGGAGAGCTGGTTGGCCATGCGCAGGGGTTCGACTGCGGAAGCCAGGGAAATCAGCGTGAAATTGTCCAGCAGCAAAAAGCCGATGGATTGAGGCGCACGGTTCTGGGGTTGAGCCCCGGAGTTGAACGACGTCATCGCGGTATCTCCTCACACAAAGCGGGTGATGGCCTCAGGCGAGGCTCTTGTTATTGCGCTCATCGCCTTAAGGAAACTCCTATGGCGAGAGGCTTTGTATTGATAGAGCAAATGCCATGCCTAAAGTTGAATGCGTATTCAATAACTCCTGAAAACGACCTCATGACGTGTCTATATAAGCCCGCGCATGGAGTGGGGGATATGACCCAGAAAAGACGTGAGAGAACGCAGGCTCAAGGTGTGTGAGCAGATCGGTAGCACTTGTGGGAAGGGAGAGAAACGACGTGGGAAAAGTCTGTCACCACAAGCACGGGTGACCGATGGTCATGAGGGGAAATCGTTCGGGAGCTACTTATCTAATTGCGACGCGCTAAAAGGTGGCGCTTTTGGTTCTGGTGTTCACTTTATGAGCAGTGTTGCCCGGTCTACCGCATTCGCGAGCAAGCCCGCTCCCACACTTGACCGCGTTTTTTCAGTAGGAACTCGGTCGAATGTGGGAGCGGGCTTGCTCGCGAATGCAGGCGACGCGGTCTTTCCGGATCAACACTCCACCGCACTCACCGCCAACCCACCCCGCGATGTTTCCTTGTACTTGTCATGCATATCCGCCCCGGTATCGCGCATGGTGCGGATCACCCGGTCCAGCGAGATGAAGTGCTGGCCATCCCCCCGCAGCGCCATCTGCGCCGCGTTGATCGCCTTCACCGCGGCAATCGCATTACGCTCGATGCACGGCACCTGCACCAGCCCGCCTACCGGGTCGCAGGTCAGGCCGAGGTTGTGTTCCAGGCCAATCTCCGCCGCGTTGCACAATTGCTCCGGCGTCGCACCGAGGATCTCCGCCAACCCCGCCGCCGCCATGGCGCACGCCGAGCCGACTTCACCCTGGCAGCCGACTTCGGCACCCGAGATCGACGCGTTTTTCTTACACAGGATGCCCACCGCCGCCGCGCCGAGGAAGTAGTCGACCACGTTGGCCTCGGTCACTTCTTCGCTGAACTTCATGAAGTAGTGCAGCACCGCCGGGATGATCCCCGCCGCGCCGTTGGTCGGTGCCGTGACCATGCGCCCGCCGGCGGCGTTTTCTTCATTCACCGCCAGGGCGAACAGGTTGACCCATTCCATCGCGCTCAAGGTCGAGCCGATCACATTCGGCTTGCCCAGCTCCTGCAAGCTGCGGTGCAACTTGGCTGCACGGCGCCTTACATTGAGGCCGCCGGGAAGGATGCCTTCGTGCTTTAGGCCTTGCTCCACGCAATCCTGCATGGCGCGCCAGAGCTTCATCAGGCCGCTGCGGATTTCTTCTTCCGAGCGCCAGGTTTTTTCGTTCGCCAACATCAGCTCAGCGACGCGCAGGTTGTGGGTCTTGCACAGCTGCAGCAGTTCCACCGCACTGGAAAAATCATAGGGCAGCTCGGTGCGGTCCATGTCCGCCACGCCGCTGTTGGCCTGGGCTTCATCCACCACGAATCCGCCGCCCACCGAGTAGTAGGTGTCGCGGTGCAGCTCGCCGTTATCACCGAACACCACCAGGGTCATGGCATTGGGGTGGAACGGCAGGTTTTCGTCGATCAGGCGCATGTCCCGCGCCCATAAGAAAGGCACCGGCAAACGTGCGTCCAGCAGCAGGGTGTTGGTCTCGCGCAGGGTTTCGATGCGGATGCCGATCTGTGACGGATCGATCGCGTCCGGCCACTCGCCCATCAGGCCCATGATCACCGCGTTGTCGCTGCCGTGACCGATGCCCGTGGCCGATAAGGAGCCATACAGCTGAACTTCGACGCGCCTGACTTGTTCCAACACATCACGTTCACGTAATCCTTGAACGAACAACGCCGCGGCGCGCATGGGGCCGACGGTGTGAGAACTCGAAGGCCCAATGCCGATCTTGAACAGGTCGAAAACGCTGATAGCCATTGCCGTGAAACTCCTCGATGAGCACAGGCCAGGCGCACATAACGCCTGGTGACGGAGCTGCTACGCTCATGTCGCAATCCGCCCAGATGCGGCCATCATCAAGCTTTTGTTGGCGCTCACGGCGTCTCACACCGACGTACCCATGCTCATCAGCGCCGCTGTTGTGGAAGGCGACGTTTTGGCCGTTTTTTGCGGTGCAGATCGGTAAAAAGTGCAGTTTTGCCGTGGAAAAAATCTGTAAGCGACGTCACCGACACTGGATACGACCATCCCTGTACTGGATACGACGCCCCCTGTAGGCGTCAGATTTTCACTGGTACATGATCAGTCTCGACTCGTTTGCACAGTTGCGTGGCAGAGCTGTGCCGCACGCCCAACCGCAACACCTATAAGCGCGGTGTTATTGCCGCCAGAAAAACACCAGGAGTCCACCCCCATGAAAGGTTCCCCGTCGTTGTTGTTGGCCGCCATGCTGAGTCTGCCAGTCGTGGCTCACGCTGCAGAACCGGCGCAATGCCAGACCGTCAACTTCTCCGATGTCGGCTGGACCGACATCACCGTCACCACCGCCACCACCAGCGAAGTCCTCAAGGGCCTCGGCTACAAACCCCGCACCACGATGATTTCAGTACCCGTGACCTACAAGTCCCTGGCCGACGGCAAGAACATGGACATCTTCCTCGGCAACTGGATGCCGACCATGGAAAATGACATCAAGCAGTACCGTGATGCCGGCACCGTGGAAACCGTGCGCGCCAACCTGGAAAACGCCAAGTACACCCTGGCCGTACCGGAAGCGCTGTACAACAAGGGCCTGAAAGACTTCGCCGACATCGTCAAATTCAAGGATGAGCTGGGCGGCAAGATCTACGGGATCGAGCCGGGCAACGACGGCAACCGGACCATCCAGACCCTCATCGACAAGGACGCTTTCGGCCTGAAAACCGCCGGTTTCAAAGTGGTCGAATCCAGCGAAGCCGGGATGCTTTCGCAGGTGGAACGCGCCACCAAGCGCGACCAGGCCATCGTGTTCCTCGGCTGGGAACCGCACCCGATGAACACCCGCTTCAAGATGAAGTACCTGACCGGGGGTGATGATTCATTCGGCCCCAACTACGGCCAGGCCACCATCTACACCAACGTCCGCAAGGGCTACACCCAGGAATGCAGCAACGTGGGCCAGTTGCTGAAAAACCTGTCGTTCACCCTGAACATGGAAAGCACCCTGATGGGTAACGTCCTGGACGACAAAATGAAGCCTGACGCCGCCGCCAAGGCGTGGCTGAAGAAGAACCCGCAAGTGCTCGACACCTGGCTCGCCGGTGTCACCACGGTCGATGGCAAACCAGGACTGGAGGCCGTCAAAGCTTACCTCGCCAAGTAAACCGCTGACCCCGGGCCGGTACGCTGGCCCGGGATGTTTTTCCTCTTCGCATGTGGACATTCACTACCATGCTGACTGAACATAAAATCCCGCTAGGCCAGTACATCGCTGCCTTCGTTGAGTGGTTGACCCAACACGGGGCCGCCTACTTCGACGCAATCGCATCGACCCTGGAAACGATGATCCACGGCGTGACGTTCGCGCTGACCTGGTTCAATCCACTGGCATTGATCGGTCTGATTGCGCTGCTCGCTCACTTCATTCAACGCAAATGGGGCCTGACCGTTTTTGTCATCGCCTCCTTCCTGCTGATCCTCAACCTGGGGTACTGGCAGGAAACCATGGAGACCCTGGCGCAAGTGCTGTTCGCCACCCTGGTCTGCGTGGTGATCGGGGTGCCGCTGGGCATTGTTGCCGCGCACAAACCGATGTTCTACACCCTGATGCGGCCGGTGCTCGATCTGATGCAGACCGTACCGACCTTCGTCTACCTCATCCCTACCCTGACCCTCTTCGGGCTGGGTGTAGTGCCCGGGCTGATTTCCACGGTGGTGTTTGCGATTGCCGCGCCTATCCGTCTGACTTACCTGGGTATCCGTGATGTGCCGCAAGAGTTGATGGACGCCGGCAAGGCCTTTGGCTGCTCGCGCCGTCAGTTGCTCTCGCGGATCGAACTGCCCCACGCCATGCCGAGCATCGCCGCCGGCATTACCCAATGCATCATGCTGTCGTTGTCGATGGTGGTGATCGCGGCCCTGGTGGGCGCCGACGGCCTCGGCAAACCGGTGGTCAACGCGCTGAACACCGCCGACATCGCCCTGGGCTTTGAAGCCGGCCTGGCGATCGTACTGCTGGCCATCATGCTCGACCGCATCTGCAAACAACCCGACGCCAAAGTAGGGGGTGATGCATGAGCATTATCCGATTCGAAAATGTCGACGTGATCTTCTCCAAAGACCCACGCGAGGCGCTCAAGCTGCTGGACCAGGGCATGACGCGCAACGAGATCCTGAAAAAGACCGGGCAGATTGTCGGCGTTGAAAACGCCAGCCTGGATGTCGAGAAAGGCGAGATCTGCGTGCTGATGGGCCTGTCTGGTTCAGGCAAGTCGAGCTTGCTGCGCTGCATCAACGGCTTGAACACCGTCAGCCGTGGCAAGCTGTTTGTGGAGCATGAAGGTCGGCAGATCGACATCGCATCCTGCACCCCCGCCGAGCTGAAAATGATGCGCACCCAGCGCATCGCCATGGTGTTCCAGAAGTTCGCCCTGATGCCCTGGCTGACGGTGCGCGAGAACATCAGCTTCGGCCTGGAGATGCAGGGCCGCCCGGAAAAAGAGCGGCGCAAGCTGGTGGACGACAAGCTGGAACTGGTGGGCCTGTCGCAGTGGCGCAACAAGAAGCCCGACGAGCTTTCCGGTGGCATGCAGCAGCGTGTCGGCCTGGCCCGCGCATTGGCGATGGACGCCGATATCCTGTTGATGGACGAACCCTTCTCGGCACTCGACCCGCTGATCCGCCAGGGCTTGCAGGATGAGTTGCTGGAGCTGCAACGCAAGCTGAGCAAGACCATCGTATTCGTGAGCCACGACCTGGATGAGGCGCTGAAACTCGGCAGCCGCATCGCGATCATGAAAGACGGCCGGATCATCCAGTACAGCGTGCCGGAAGAGATCGTGCTGAACCCGGCGGATGACTATGTGCGGACCTTTGTGGCCCACACCAACCCGCTGAATGTGCTGTGTGGCCGCAGCCTGATGCGCACGGTGGATAACTGCACCCATGTCAACGGCTCCATCAGCCTGGACCCGGGCGGTGACTCGTGGCTGGACCTGGCCGAAGGCAACACCATCAAGGGCGCGCGGCAGAACGGTTCGGTGCTGAACCTGCAGAACTGGGCACCGGGGCAATCGGTGGAGGGCCTGGGCCGGATGCCGACGCTGGTGGATTCGAATATCGGGATGCGTGAGGCGTTGCAGATTCGGTATCAGACAGGGAACAAGCTGGTGCTGCAGGACAACAACAAGGTGGTGGGGATTCTGGGTGACAGCGAGCTCTATCACGCCCTCTTGGGCAAGAACCTGGGCTAACAGACACCGCAAAAAAAATGTGGGAGCGGGCTTGCTCGCGAATGCGGTGTATCAGTGTCAGATGTACTGACTGACACTGCGCATTCGCGAGCAAGCCCGCTCCCACATTTTGCTCAGGTGGTGTCAGTAACGACACCACCTGTCCTTTCAACACTCAGCTATAGACACGGCCAAGGAGCTGCCGATGGCTTTCAAACTGATCGAGCACGTCCCGGGTGATCTGCTCCTGGGTGAAGCCCATCAGGTCGTATTCCTGAGGCCCGTTGTGCAGGTAAACCTCGGCGCGGTAGTAGCGCGTGCGTTCTTCCTCGGGCAAGTCGTTCGGTGCCGACGAATAAGCATCCAGGCTGACCTCGTAGACAAACGGATTGCCCTCTTGCATCTCGATGCGCACACCAATGCAGCGCTTGGATTTGCCCAGCAGGGTCTGCACTTCCAGCCCCTGGTCACGCAACGCAGTCGCCGCTTCTTCCAGCGCCGGCGTGACGTGCTTGTCCATAAAGCGTTGCACGGTACCCTGGCTAGGTTGCAGGTCCAGGGCAGTCAAACGCTCGCTGAAACCACGCCGACCACGCTCGGCCAACTGCGCCTGCTCCAACTCGATCGCCACGTCCTGGCGCATCGCCTTGTGCAGGCCGAACATGAAGAACACCAGCACCACCGAGAACGGCAAGCCCGCCAGCACCACCATGGTTTGCATGGCTTCGAAGTTACCGGCGAACAGCAGGCCGATGGTCACCAGGGTGATCACCGCCGACCAGAAAATCCGCAGCCAATGCGGCGCATCTTCGTCAACGTTGCCGCCCTTGCAGGACAGGTTCGCCATCATCACCGCGCCGGAATCCGCCGGGGTCAGGAACAGTACGAAGCCCACGAAGATCGACACACCGATGACGATTTTCGACGCCGGGTAATGCTCAAGCAGTTGGTAGATCGCCATGGACGGCTGTTCCAGCGCCGTCTTGCCCAACTCCACCGCGCCATGGTTCACCACCAGGTCCAGGGCCGAGTTGCCGAAGATCGACAGCCACGCCAGGGTGAAGCCCAGCGGGATCAGCAGCACGCCGGCCACCAGTTCACGCACCGTGCGACCACGGGAAATACGCGCGATGAACATGCCCACGAATGGCGCCCAGGAAATCCACCAGGCCCAGTAGAACAGGGTCCACAGGCCCATCCAGCGTTCGGTCTTGTCGGCGTCGCCTTCGTACACGTACAGGTCGAAGGTCTTCAGCACGATGCCGTTCATGTAGTCGCCGATGTTCTGCACGAAGCCGTTGAGCAAGTGCAAAGTCGGGCCAAACAGCAATACGAAAATCAGCAGGCCGCTGAACAGCACGATGTTCAGGTTGGACAGGCGGCGAATGCCGTTCTCCACACCCGACACCGCAGCAATGGTCGCCACGGTGCTCATCACGATGATCACGATCAGCAGGTTGGTGTTGCTGTGCTGCATGCCGAACAGGTTTTCCAGCCCGGACGACACTTGCATCGAGCCAATCCCCAGGTTCGTCACCAGGCCCAGCAGGGTCACGAACATGCCGAAGCCGTCCACCGCGTGACCGGCCGCGCCTTTGACCCAACGCTCGCCCACCAGCGGGTACAGCGCCGAGCGCAGGGCCAGCGGCTGGTTATGACGGTAGGCAAAGTACGCCACGGCCAGGCCGACCAGTGCGTAGATCGCCCAGCCGTGCAGGCCCCAGTGCAGGAACGTCAACTGCAACGCCTGGCGTGCAGCTTCGCCGGTGGCCGATGCGCCTTCAGGCGGGTTGAAGTAGTGGTCCAGCGGCTCGGAGGCGCCGAAGTACAGCAGCGAGATGCCGATGCCCGACGAGAAGAGCATGCCGGCCCAGGCGCCGTAGCTGAAGTCCGGGGTGTCGTCCTTGCTGCCCAGTTTCAATTTGCCATAGGACGAAAACGCCAGGCCCACCACAAACACCAGGTAGGCGGCGATCACGACCATGTAGTACCAGCCAAAGCTTTTCGACAACCAGGCTTGGGCCACACCGAGCATCCTGCCGGCTTCCTGCGGGGCGATGATCAGAATCGCGGTCAACAACAGAATCAGCGCGGTGGAGGTGTAGAACACCCAACCGTTGACCCGCACCTTTTCTGGCGGGGTCTTTATAAGAGAGGCAGAACTCATGGCACAGATGCTCCGGGCAGTGCAGAGAAACACAAGGCAACGCTTGACCCGAGCCATCGATTTTTCGGCAGTCGACGGACGGGTGTATAAAGACACCCCGAAAAACCATAAACCCCCGGCGAACCGCTGTGCCGGGCTGTTTCATGGGTTTTCCCGATGTCAGGTGGCGCCACATGCACGTAGGAAATACCTGTAGGCAGCGACCATTTGTCGCAGATCTTATTCTTTGTTGATTGAACGTTCAATCAAAACAAAATAGACTGGCCCTCAAGCCGACGGACGTTTATCGCCCGTTGGCAGGCCTAAGGAGAGGTGCACGATGCCCAAGGTCGGTATGCAACCCATACGCCGCCAGCAGTTGATCGAAGCCACATTGACGGCCGTCGATCAGGTCGGAATGGGGGATGCCAGCATTGCGCTGATCGCCCGTCTGGCCGGTGTCTCGAATGGCATCATCAGTCACTATTTTCAGGACAAGAATGGCCTGATCGCCGCCACGATGCGGTACCTGATGAACGTGCTGATCGAGAACGTCACCGAGCGCCGGTTGGCGCTGAAAGATGACAGCCCGCGGGCCCATCTTCAGGTGATCATCGAAGGCAACTTCGACGCCAGCCAAGTCAACGGCCCGGCTATGAAAACCTGGCTGGCCTTCTGGGCCACCAGCATGCACCACCCGTCATTGCACAGGCTGCAGCGGATCAACGATCACCGTCTGTATTCCAACCTGTGTTGCCAGTTCCGCCGAGCGTTGCCGTTGCCCGAGGCACGCAGCGCAGCCCGAGGCCTGGCGGCCCTGATCGACGGTTTGTGGTTGCGCGGCGCCCTGTCGGGAGACGCTTTCGACACGGAGCAGGCGCAACGGATCGCTTACGAATACATGGATTTCCAATTGGCCAAGCAGGTGAGTTAGAGCACACATAAACGCTCAACTCCCGAACCGCGCCAACCACTAATGCACTTGCGAGGACTTTATGGCCCGTTTCGAACTGCAAAAACTCTACATTGACGGCGGCTACTCCGACGCTGGCAGCGATGCCACTTTCGAAGCCATCAACCCGGCTAACGGTGAAGTTCTCGCCAACGTGCAACGCGCTACCAAAGAAGACGTCGAGCGCGCTGTGGTCAGCGCCGAAAAGGGCCAGAAAATCTGGGCCGCCATGACTGCCATGGAGCGTTCGCGCATCCTGCGTCGTGCCGTCGACATCCTGCGTGAGCGCAACGACGAACTGGCCGCCCTGGAAACCCTGGACACCGGCAAGCCGTATTCCGAAACCCAATACGTCGACATCGTCACCGGCGCTGACGTGCTGGAATACTACGCAGGCCTGGTGCCCGCCATCGAAGGCGAGCAGATCCCGCTGCGTGACACCTCGTTCGTCTACACCCGTCGCGAGCCGCTGGGCGTCGTGGCCGGTATCGGCGCATGGAACTACCCGATCCAGATCGCCCTGTGGAAATCCGCACCTGCCCTGGCGGCCGGTAACGCGATGATCTTCAAGCCAAGCGAAGTCACCTCGCTGACCACCCTGAAACTGGCTGAAATCTACACCGCCGCCGGCGTTCCGGATGGCGTGTTCAACGTCCTGACCGGCAGCGGCCGTGAAGTCGGCACCTGGCTGACCGAACACCCGCGCATCGAGAAAGTCTCCTTCACCGGCGGCACCGACACCGGCAAGAAAGTCATGGCCAGCGCTTCGAGCTCTTCGCTCAAGGAAGTCACCATGGAACTGGGCGGCAAATCCCCGCTGATCATTTTCGACGACGCCGACCTCGACCGCGCCGCCGACATCGCGATGATGGCCAACTTCTACAGCTCGGGCCAGGTCTGCACCAACGGCACCCGCGTGTTCGTTCCGACCGCCCTCAAAGGCGCCTTCGAAGCCAAGATCGCCGAGCGCGTTGCCCGCATCCGCATCGGCAACCCGGAAGATGAAAACACCAACTTCGGCCCGCTGGTCAGCTTCGCCCACATGGAAAGCGTGCTCGGCTACATCGCCAAAGGTAAAGAAGAAGGCGCCCGCGTGCTGTGCGGCGGCGACCGTCTGACCGACGGTGAATTCGCCAAGGGTGCCTACGTGGCCCCGACCGTGTTCACTGACTGCACCGACGAAATGACCATCGTCCGTGAAGAAATCTTCGGCCCGGTGATGAGCATCCTCACCTACGACACCGAAGAAGAAGTGATCCGCCGTGCCAACGACACCGACTTCGGCCTGGCCGCTGGCCTGGTGACCAAGGACCTGAACCGCGCCCACCGCGTGATTCATCAGCTGGAAGCCGGTATCTGCTGGATCAACGCCTGGGGCGAGTCCGACGCGAAGATGCCGGTGGGCGGCTACAAGCAGTCGGGCGTGGGCCGTGAAAACGGGATCAGCTCGCTGAACAACTTCACTCGCATCAAATCGGTACAGGTTGAGCTGGGCGACTACGCCTCGGTGTTCTAAAACCTGATTGAGCCTGGCATGGCCCATGTGGCGAGGGGGCTTGCTCCCGTCGGGCTGCGAAGCAGCCCCATGCCAGGTACCGCAGTTCTTTCAGACAGAACTCGAGCGCTGACTTTGCGACTGCTGCGCAGTCGAACGGGAGCAAGCTCCCTCGCCACAAAAGCAGCCTGAACCAACTTTCACGAGGGTGCATTTAATGTCCCAAGAATACGACTACATCATTGTGGGTGCCGGCTCCGCCGGTAACACCCTGGCGACCCGTCTGACCGAAGACGAAGGCGCCACCGTCCTGCTGCTGGAAGCCGGCGGCCCGGACTACCGTTTCGATTTCCGTACCCAGATGCCAGCCGCCCTGGCATTCCCGCTGCAAGGCCGCCGCTACAACTGGGCCTACGAAACCGATCCAGAACCACACATGGACGGTCGCCGGATGGAATGCGGTCGCGGCAAAGGCCTCGGCGGCTCCTCGCTGATCAACGGCATGTGCTACATCCGCGGCAACGCGATGGACTACGACAACTGGTCGAAACTGCCGGGCCTGGAAGACTGGACCTACCTGGACTGCCTGCCGTATTTCCGTAAAGCCGAAACCCGCGACATCGGCCCGAACGACTACCACGGTGGCGACGGCCCGGTCAGCGTGACCACGCCAAAGGCCGGCAACAACCCGCTGTTCCACGCGATGGTTGAAGCCGGCGTACAGGCCGGTTACCCACGTACCGAAGACTTGAACGGCTACCAGCAGGAAGGCTTCGGCCCGATGGACCGTACCGTGACGCCAAACGGTCGTCGCGCCAGCACCGCTCGCGGTTACCTGGACACGGCCAAGAAGCGCTCGACGCTGACCATCGTCACCCACGCCCTGACCGACAAAGTCCTGTTCGAAGGCAAGCGCGCCGTCGGCGTGCGTTACCTGATCGGTGCCGCTGAAGAACGCGTTGAAGCCCGTGCCCGCAAGGAAGTCCTGGTGTGCAGCGGCGCAATCGCTTCGCCGCAACTGCTGCAACGCTCCGGCGTCGGCCCGGCGAAGCTGCTGGAAAGCCTCGACATCCCGGTGGTCCACGACCTGCCAGGCGTCGGCGAAAACCTGCAGGATCACCTTGAGCTGTACCTGCAATACGCGTGCACCCAACCGGTCTCGCTGTACCCGTCGCTGCTCTGGTACAACCAGCCGGCCATTGGTGCCGAGTGGCTGTTCAACGGCACCGGCATCGGCGCCAGCAACCAGTTCGAAGCGGGCGGTTTCATCCGTACCCGTGAAGAATTCGATTGGCCGAACATCCAGTATCACTTCCTGCCGGTAGCGATTAACTACAACGGCAGCAACGGTGTGAAAGAGCACGGTTTCCAGGCGCACATGGGTTCCATGCGTTCGCCGAGCCGTGGCCGCGTGCAGCTGAAGTCGAAGAACCCACGGGAATACCCGAGCATCCTCTTCAACTACATGTCTACCGAACAGGACTGGCAGGAATTCCGCGACGGCATCCGCCTGACCCGTGAAATCATGCAACAGCCGGCACTCGACCAATACCGTGGCCGCGAAATCAGCCCGGGCATCGACGTGCAGACCGACGAGCAACTGGACAAGTTTATCCGTGAGCACGCCGAGACCGCGTTCCACCCGTCCTGCTCGTGCAAGATGGGCACCGACGAGATGGCCGTGGTTGACGCCGAAGGCCGTGTGCATGGCATGCAGGGTCTGCGCGTGGTTGACGCGTCGATCATGCCGATCATCACCACCGGCAACCTGAACGCGCCGACGATCATGATCGCCGAGAAAATCGCCGACAAGATCCGTGGCCGCAAGCCACTGCCGCGCAGCACTGCGGATTACTACGTGGCGGGCGATGCGCCGGTGCGTGGCAAGCCGATGCGTGAAGTAGGTCCTACTGCGCAGTAACTGATGGACCGAGGTGCTCCCTTCGCGAGCAAGCCCGCTCCCACATTTTTGACCGTGTGAACCCGATCAAATGTGGGAGGGGGCTTGCTCCCGAAGAGGCCCGATCTGACACCGCAAGACCTCCCGCCCGCCTACACTTTCCTTGATCAGCTCCCAGCCCGGGCCTACTCTGTTTGCCTGCCCGCGCCGAGCCGCCCACAAGGAAGGCCCCATGTTCGAACACCACGCCACACTCAAAAAGCAGTTCAGTGCCCTGCGCACTACCGCCGAATTCTTTTCCCTGCGCTACGTCCGCGAGTCCGGCCAGTACCTGTCGGTACGCAAGAACGTCGCCGAGCCGCCACACCTCAGCCAGGACGAAGGCGCGATGCTCACCGTGCGCCTCAATGGCGTCGAAGCCTACGCCGCCACCCACGACATTTCCCTGCCCGGCCTGCAAGCCGCCCTTGAGCGCGCCGAACAGCAAGCCCGGCTCATCAAGCCCCACGCCCTGCTCGACCTGCGCAACCAGCCAGTGTCCAGCGACACTGCCGACTACCTGTCGCCGAGCCTCGACCAGCCGTTCCCGTCCCTGAGCGACTGCTACCAACTGCTCGGCGCCGAATCGGCCGCCGTGCCCAAGGACGAGCGCCTGGTGAACTGGGAAGTCAGCCTGGGCACCACCCACGTCGAACAGATCTACCTCAACAGCGCCGGCGCCGAACTGCGCCAGGCCCAGCGGTTCGTGTTCCCGGGCGTCAACGTCACGGCCTACGACGGCAAAGACAGCCAGACCCGCACCCTCGGCGGCACCAACTTCGGCCAGCAAGGCGGCTTTGACGTGATCAGCCGCTTCGGCCTGGTGGGCGCCGCGCCGCAGATTGCCGACCAGGCGCTGCAACTGCTGCTGGCCCCGAACACACCCCAGGGCCCGCGCGACCTGCTGCTGATGCCCGACCAGATGATCCTGCAGATTCACGAATCCATCGGCCACCCGCTGGAACTCGACCGCATCCTGGGCGACGAGCGCAATTACGCCGGCACCAGCTTCGTCAAGGCCAGCGATTTCGGTCACCTGCAATACGGCTCCAACCTGCTGAACGTGACCTTCGACCCGGACATTCCCGAGCAGCTCGCCAGCTACGGGCATGACGACGACGGCACGAAGGCCAGCAAACAATTCCTGATCCGCGAAGGCTTGCTGCTCAAGCCGTTGGGCGGTGCGTTGTCGCAATACCGCGCCGGCATGCAAGGCGTGGCCAACAGCCGTGCCTGCAGCTGGAACCGCGCGCCGATCGACCGCATGGCCAACCTGAATATCGAGGCCGGCGACCAGAACATGGCGCAGCTGATTGGCGGCATCGAGAACGGCATCCTGATGTCCACCAACCGTTCGTGGTCGATTGACGATGCACGCAACAAATTCCAGTTTGGCTGCGAGTGGGGCCAGTTGATTGAAAACGGCGAGCTCAAAGGCGTGGTGAAGAACCCCAACTACCGGGCGATTTCCGCGCAGTTCTGGCGCAACCTCAGCGCCGTCGGCGACGCCAGCACCTTCAAGGTGCTGGGCACGCCGAACTGCGGCAAGGGCGAACCCAACCAGGTGATCCGCGTCGGCCATGCGTCGCCGGCCTGTGTGTTCAGCAACGTGGACGTGTTCGGGGGAGACGCCTGATGAATAATTTCAAAGCCCTGGTGGATTGGCTCAAGCAGGCCATCACCGACCACGAACAATTCCACCTCGGCTACGCCGACGAGTCCTCCGAGTTTGTGCGTTTCAACCACGGCAAAGTGCGCCAGGCCGGCCAGGTGCAACAGGCCAGCCTGAACCTGAAGCTGATCAATGACGGGCGCCACGCCGACCTCGGTATCACCCTGGCGGGCGAGCCTGAACTGGATCGCCAGCGCCTGGCCGACGGCCTGCAACAACTGCGCGAGACCTTGCCGTTGTTGCCGCAGGATCCGTACCTGCTGCTCAACCACAACGCCTGGCAAAACAAGGACCAGCAGGACCGACCGCTGCCGGACCTGGCGCAGGTGCTGGAAGCAATCAGCCTGGCCGCTGAAGGTGTGGACATGGTCGGCTTCTACGCCGCCGGCCCTATCAGCCGTGGTTTCGCCAGCTCATCAGGCGCCTTCGGCTGGCATCAGGCCAACAGTTTCAACTTCGACTTCAGCCTGTTCCACGCCAACGGTGAAGCGGTGAAAGCCAGCTACGCCGGCAACGATTGGGACAGCGTGGCCTTCGCCCAGCGTTTCAAGCAGGCCCGTGAGCAACTGGAATACCTTGGTCGCCCGCTGCACCCGCTGGCACCGGGGCAATATCGCGCCTACCTTGCCCCGGCGGCCATGGAAGAAATCATCAGCATGCTCACCTGGGGCGGGTTTTCCGCCCAGGCCATCGCCAGCAAAGGCAGCCCGTTGCAACGGTTGTATGGCGGTGATCAGTCCTTGAGCCCGCTGGTGACCCTGGACGAACAGGTCAGCGGCTCCCTGAGTTCGGCGTTTTCCCGTGACGGCTATCCACGCAGCGACGTGAAGCTGATCAATGCCGGCAAGGCTGAAGGCCAACTGGTGAACTCCCGCAGCGCGGCCGAATACGGCTTGAGCACCAACGGCGCCAGCGCCGATGAATCGCCCAGCGCGTTGCAGATGGCCGCCGGCAACCTGGCCCAGGCCGATATCCTCAAGCAATTGGGCACCGGCTTGTACATCAGCAACCTGTGGTACCTGAACTACTCCGACCAGCCCGCTGCGCGCCTGACCGGCATGACCCGCTTCGCCACGTTCTGGGTCGAAGACGGCGAGATCAAAGCGCCGGTCAGCACCATGCGTTTTGATGACAGCGTGTACAGCCTGTTGGGTTCGCAACTGGAAGCGCTGACCGCTGATCGGGAATTGCTGCTGTCGGCGAGTACGTATAGCCAGCGCAATACGTCATCCAATCTGCTGCCGGGGGCGCTGGTAAAACGCCTGACCCTGACCTTATAAGCAACGCAAAACCCATGTGGGAGCGGGCTTGCTCGCGAATGCGGCGTGTCAGCCACTACATCTGTGACTGAGGCACCGCATTCGCGAGCAAGCCCGCTCCCACAGTTGATCGCATTCCATATTTTGATTCGGTTCATCCTCAAAGCCCCACTCCAGACACCTGGCCGTCCGGCCAGTTGTCGCTCGCGAAAAACCTCGTTATAAAGGTTGGTGGCACCTAGCCACGTCCGCGCGGTAAAAAAACTCAAACAACACCCCGCCGTCCTCAACCCACTTGCACGCAAGTGATGCACGACCTTGCCCGGGATAGGGCAAGCTGGAGCGTTGACATGAACCATGGAAGTTTTGTCATTGAAAAGCTGTTCAAGCACTACAACGTTCACGTAGAGCAGCTTGGTAACAACCCAGAGAAGAAAACCGTGCTGTTGGTCAACGGCGCGCTGTCCACCACCCGCTCGTTTGCACGCACCAGCAAGTGCCTGTCCGAGCACTTCAATGTGCTGATGTTCGACCTGCCGTTCTCCGGCTATTCACGCCCACACAACACCGACCTCGACCTTGTGACCAAGGACGATGAAGTGCAGATCCTGCGGGCATTGGTGGAACGCTTTCAGGTCAACCACCTGGTGTCCGCCTCTTGGGGCGGGATTTCCACGCTGCTGACCCTCGCGCATAACCCGCCGTCGATTGAAAGCTCGGTGGTGATGGCACTGGCGCCCAACCTCAACCAGGCCATGCTCGAATACGTAGAGCGGGTGCGCGTGCTGATCGAGGCCGATGACAAATCTGCCGTCGGCCATCTGCTGAATGAAACCGTGGGCAAATACCTGTCGCCCCGGCTCAAGCGCAACAATCACCGGCACCTGTCGACCATGGCCACCACCGAGTATCGCCAGGCACGCTTCCATATCCATCAAGTGCTGGCCCTGGGTGACGGCAACTACCTGCCGCAATTGACCCGGATCGAAACCCCGGTGCACTTCCTCAACGGCGTGCTGGACGAGTACACCCCGGCAGACGAAGCCCAACTGTTCAAGAAATACGTAGGCCGCAGCAGCTTCGCCACCGCCGAACACACCGGCCATTTGCTCGACCTGGAATCCCGCGAAGCGGCCTTGGCCGTGCACCGGGCGCTGATTGATTTCCTGGTGGGCAAACACGTGGCGTTGTCAGATATAGACGAAGCGCCAGTGGGAAAAGGAGCTGCCGATGGCGCATAATCGCCGACACATAGGCTGCTAACAAAAAGGTAACTCATGCCGAATCGCGCCCCTCTCGATGCCAAGACCGCCCGCTGGCTACCCTGGGTGGTAGCGATTGCCTTCTTCATGCAGTCGCTGGATGGGACGATTCTCAACACCGCCTTGCCGGCCATGGCTCGAGACCTGGCGGAGAACCCCTTGCGCATGCAAGGCGTAGTGATTGCCTACATGCTCACCGTGGCCTTGCTGATTCCCGCCTCGGGCTGGGTGGCCGACCGCTTCGGCACCAAGAAGATTTTCTTCGGCGCGATCATGCTGTTCAGCATTGGCTCGTTGCTCTGCGCGCTCTCCAGTACGCTGACCATGCTGGTGGGCGCCCGGGTGATCCAGGGCCTGGGCGGTGCGTTGATGTTGCCGGTGGGCAGGCTGGTGGTGCTGCGCGCCTACCCGCGCTCGGAGCTGGTGCGCATCATGGGTTTCATCACCATTCCCGGGCTGCTGGGCCCGCTGCTCGGCCCGACCATGGGCGGCTGGATGGTGCAATACCTGACCTGGCACTGGATCTTCCTGATCAACCTGCCGGTGGGCATCATCGGCTGCTACGCCGTATGGAAGTTCATCCCCGACCTGCGCGGCAGCGAACGTACGCGGTTCGACGGCGTGGGTTTCCTGCTGTTCGGCGCGGCGATGGTGCTGATCACTATCGCCATGGAAGGCCTCGGCGAATTGCACCTGCCGCACCTGCGGGTGATGTTGCTGCTGTTCGGCGGCCTCGCGTGCCTGGCGGCTTACTGGCTGCGCGCCGGGCATATCGACAACCCGCTGTTCTCGCCGGTGCTGTTCAAGACCCGGACCTTTGCGGTGGGCATCCTCGGCAACCTGTTCGCTCGCCTGGGCAGCGGCGCGTTGCCGTTCCTAGTGCCGCTGTTGTTGCAAGTGGCGCTGGGTTATTCGCCGTCCGAAGCGGGGATGAGCATGCTGCCCCTGGCGGCGGCGGCGATGTTTGCCAAGTCCATCGCCCGGCCACTGATCGAGCGCCTGGGCTACCGCGTGGTGCTGACCGGCAACACCCTGGCGCTGGGCATCATGCTGGCGAGCATGGGCCTGGTCAGCGAACACACGCCCTACCCGCTGCTGCTGGGCATGCTGGCGATCCTCGGGGCCATCAACTCGCTGCAATTTACCGCGATGAATACCGTGACCCTGATCGACCTCGACGACGCACAGGCCAGCAGCGGCAACAGTTTGCTGTCGGTGGTGGCGCAGTTGTCCCTGAGCCTTGGGGTGGCCTGCGCCGGTGCGCTGCTGGGTGGTTTTACCGCCGAAGTGGGCAACGACGGGGTCGACACGGTGCTTGGGGCGTTCCAGTTGACCTTCGTCACCGTGGGCATCATGGCGATGCTGGCGGCGGCGATCTTCCTGCAATTGTCGCCAAAAGACGGCAAACGCGTGGTCAGCCGTGAGCACGACATTGAGCATTAACAGGCTTCTCGTCTAGAACTTGCAGGGAAAATCCCACGAGACTGGTACACTGCGCGACATTTTGTTTTGCAGAGCCAGTCCCGTGACTACCATCGCCACCGCTTTTAATACTTTGCCCCTGTCCGCCGCCATGCTGGCTAACCTCGACTCGCTGGGTTATGTCGAGATGACGCAGATCCAGGCGCAAAGCTTGCCGGTGATCCTCAAAGGGCTGGACCTGATTGCCCAGGCCAAGACCGGCAGCGGCAAGACCGCAGCCTTCGGCATCGGCCTGCTGAACCCGATCAACCCGCGCTACTTCGGCTGCCAGGCACTGGTCATGTGCCCGACCCGCGAGCTGGCTGACCAGGTGGCCAAGGAAATCCGTCGCCTGGCCCGCGCCGAAGACAACATCAAGGTGCTGACCCTGTGCGGCGGCGTGTCCCTCGGCCCGCAGATCGCCTCCCTGGAGCACGGCGCCCACGTCATCGTCGGCACCCCGGGCCGCATCCAGCAGCACCTGCGCAAGGGTTCGCTGGTTTTGGACGGCTTGAACACGCTGATCCTCGATGAAGCCGACCGCATGCTCGACATGGGCTTCTACGACGCCATCGAAGACATCATCAGCAAGACCCCGGCCCGCCGCCAGACCCTGCTGTTCTCGGCCACCTACCCGGTGAGCATCAAGCAGCTGGCCTCGAAATTCATGCGCGCGCCGCAACAGGTCAAGGCCGAAGCGTTCCACTCGGACGATCAGATCGAGCAGCGCTTCTACGAGATTTCTCCGGAAGAGCGCATGGACGCGGTGACCAAGGTCCTGGCGCATTTCCGCCCTGCGTCTTGCGTAGCCTTCTGCTTTACCAAGCAGCAAGTGCAGGAAACCGTGGATCACCTGACCGCCAAGGGCATCTCCGCCGTTGGCCTGCATGGCGACCTGGAACAGCGCGACCGTGACCAGGTACTGGCGATGTTCGCCAACCGCAGTACTTCGGTACTGGTCGCCACTGACGTTGCCGCCCGTGGCCTGGACATTGATGCACTGGACATGGTGATCAACGTCGAACTGGCCCGCGACTCGGAAATCCACATCCACCGCGTGGGCCGTACCGGTCGCGCGGGTGAGACGGGCATTGCTATCAGCCTCGTCGCACCGTCCGAAGCCCACCGCGCCCAGGCCATCGAGCAGTTGCAGAAGTCGCCGCTGAACTGGGACCAGTTGGACAACCTCAAGCCTCAGAGCGGCGGCCCGTTGCTGCCGGTGATGAGCACCCTGTGCATTGCCGCCGGCCGTAAAGACAAGGTTCGCCCGGGCGATATCCTTGGCGCACTGACCGGTGAAGCCGGGATTCCGGGGGCCCAGGTCGGCAAGATCGCGATCTTTGATTTCCAGGCCTTTGTGGCCGTGGAACGTGGGATCGCCAAACAGGCGCTGCAGCGTTTGAATGACGGCAAGATCAAAGGCCGTTCGTTGCGCGTGCGTATCCTGTAAAGATCTCAAGCTATACCGAGATCAAAAATGTGGGAGCGGGCTTGCTCGCGAATGCGGTATATCAGTCGACAGATTCGGTGACTGACACTGCGCATTCGCGAGCAAGCCCGCTCCCACATTTGACTGTATTCCAATTCAGAATTTGTATGAGGACATGGCTGTGCGCTCGACCGAAGTTGTGATCATTGGCGCCGGCGCCGCAGGCTTGATGTGTGCGCTGACCGCCGCCGGGCGTGGGCGCAAGGTGATGTTGATCGACCACGCGAACAAGGCCGGCAAAAAGATCCTGATGTCCGGCGGTGGCCGCTGCAACTTCACCAATATGTACACGGAGCCTGCCAACTTCCTCTCCCACAACGCGCACTTCTGCAAGTCCGCCCTGGCCCGCTACACCCAGTGGGATTTCATCGCGCTGGTGGCCAAGCACGGCGTGCCGTACCACGAGAAAAAACTCGGCCAGCTGTTCTGCGACAACAAGTCCAGCGACATCCTCGGGATGCTGTTGGATGAGTGCATCCAGGTCGGCGTGAGCATGCACCTGGACACCTCGGTGCAGGAGATTGCCAAGGTCGATGGCGGCTATCAGTTGCAAACCACCCTGGGTGAGTTGCGCTGCGAATCACTGGTGATCGCCACCGGCGGGCTGTCGATCCCGACCCTGGGGGCCACCGGCTTTGGTTATCAAGTGGCCAAGCAGTTCGGCCATGAACTGCTGCCAACCCGCGCCGGGCTGGTGCCGTTCACCATCACCGACCAGCTCAAGGAATTGTGCGGCGAGCTGTCCGGTACGTCCGTGGATTGCCTGGTGAGCTGCAACGACCAAAGCTTTCGCGAGAACATCCTGTTTACCCACCGCGGCCTGAGCGGGCCGGCGATCCTGCAGGTTTCCTCCTACTGGGAACCCGGCGACACCGTGGAAATCAACCTGCTGCCCGACCACGACGCCCACACCTGGCTGCAAGCGCAACAGGTGGAGCGCCCGAACAGCGAGCTGAAAACCCTGCTGGGTGAGATCTTCACCAAGAAGATGGCCAACCTGCTGGCCGAAACCTGGTTCGTTTCCAAGCCGATGAAGCAGTACACCCACGCCGAGATTGCCGACATCGCCGGCAAACTGGGGAGCTGGCAACTGGTGCCGGCGGGTACTGAAGGCTATCGCACCGCCGAGGTCACCCTGGGTGGCGTGGACACCCGGGAGGTTTCGTCCAAGACCATGGAATCCCTGAAAAGCCCCGGTTTGTACTTCATCGGCGAAGTGTTGGATGTGACCGGTCACCTGGGCGGGTTCAATTTCCAGTGGGCGTGGGCTTCCGGTTATGCCGCTGCCCAATTTGCCTGACGGAACGCGGTAAAAAAATGTGGGAGCGGGCTTGCTCGCGAAGGCGGAGTCTCAGCTAATACATCAGTGACTGATACACCGCCTTCGCGAGCAAGCCCGCTCCCACATTTGGTTCGTGGTGTGCTTGGAAGTAATGACTGGAATAAATTTTGCTCTCAGATGTGATCGCCACGCTTGCCGTGGCGTCATTACTGGCTCAATTTAGCGGCATCGTCCCGGAAGACCCCAGACTTCATGTCATCGACCTCCTTCAAGCAGTCCATGCGGCGCCTTTGGGCACTGGATAAGTTCAGTTACAGCGTACGGGTATTCATCGCCCTGACCGGCAGCATGGCGCTGTGCTGGTACCAGAATGAAATGGCGCTGCTGATCCCGCTGTTCCTGGGGATTATCGCCAGCGCCCTGGCTGAGACCGATGACAACTGGCAAGGCCGGCTCAACGCCCTGGCCGTGACACTGGTGTGCTTCAGCACTGCGGCACTGTCCGTCGAACTGCTTTTCCCATATCCCTGGATCTTCGCGATCTTCCTGGCGCTCTCCAGCTTCGGCCTGACCATGCTCGGTGCCCTCGGCGAGCGTTATGGAGCGATCGCTTCGGCCACCCTGATTCTCTCGGTCTACACCATGATCGGCGTGGACCAGCGCGGTGGCGCCGTCACCGACTTCTGGCATGAACCCTTGCTGCTGGTGGCCGGCGCCGCGTGGTATGGCGCGCTGTCGGTGTTGTGGCAGGTGCTGTTTTCCAACCAGCCGGTGCAGCAGAGCCTGGCGCGACTGTTTCGCGAGCTGGGGCGTTACCTCAAGCTCAAGTCGTCACTGTTCGAACCGATCCGCCAACTGGATGTGGAAGCGCGGCGCCTGGAACTGGCGCAGCAGAACGGCCGGGTGGTGGCAGCACTGAACGCCGCCAAAGAGATCATCCTGCACCGGGTCGGCAATGGTCGCCCGGGCTCCAAGGTCAGCCGCTACCTCAAGCTGTACTTCCTGGCCCAGGACATCCACGAGCGCGCCAGCTCCTCGCACTACCCTTACAACGCCCTCGCCGAAGCCTTCTTCCACAGCGACGTGCTGTTCCGCTGCCAGCGCCTGTTGCGCCAGCAAGGCAAGGCCTGCCAGACCCTGGCCGAATCGATCCAGATGCGCCAGCCGTTCGTTTATGACGACAGCTTCGCCGAAGCCCTGGGCGACCTCAACGCCTCCCTGGAACACCTGCGCATCCAGAGCAACCCGGCCTGGCGCGGCCTGCTGCGCTCCCTGCGCGCCCTGGCGGCCAACCTGTCGACCCTGGACCGCCTGCTGGGCGACGCCGCCAACCCAGACAGCCTGGCCGATGCCACCGACAGCAGCCTGCTGGACCGTGCGCCGCGCAACCTCAAGGAAATGTGGACGCGCCTGCGCACGCAGTTGACGCCGACTTCGTTGCTGTTCCGCCATGCCCTGCGCCTGCCCCTGGCGCTGAGTATCGGCTACTGGATGGTGCACTTGATTCACCCGTCCCAAGGCTATTGGATCATCCTCACCACGCTGTTCGTGTGCCAGCCAAACTACGGCGCCACCCGGCGCAAGCTGGGCCAGCGGATCATCGGCACCGCCATCGGCCTGACCATCGCCTGGGCGCTGTTCGACCTGTTCCCCAACCCGCTGATCCAGTCGATGTTCGCCATCGCCGCGGGCCTGGTGTTCTTTATCAACCGCACCACGCGCTACACCCTGGCGACTGCCGCGATCACGCTGATGGTGCTGTTCTGCTTCAACCAGGTGGGCGACGGCTACGGGCTGTTCCTGCCACGGCTGTTCGATACCTTGCTCGGCAGCCTGATCGCCGGGCTGGCGGTGTTCCTGTTCCTGCCGGACTGGCAGGGCCGGCGCCTGAACAAGGTGCTGGCCAATACCCTGACCTGCAACAGCATCTACCTGCGCCAGATCATGCAGCAGTACGCCGCGGGCAAAAGCGACGACCTGGCTTACCGCCTCGCCCGGCGCAATGCCCACAACGCCGACGCCGCGCTGTCCACCACCCTGGCGAACATGCTGATGGAGCCGGGGCATTTCCGTAAGGAAGCGGACGTGGGGTTCAGGTTCCTGGTGCTGTCCCACACGCTGCTCAGCTACCTGTCGGGGCTGGGCGCCCACAGGGAAACCCAACTGCCGGCGGAAGTGCGCGAGCACTTGATCGAAGGCGCCGGGAAGACGCTGGCGGCGAGCATCGACGAGATCGCCACCGGGCTGGCGAACAAGCAGCCAATTGCGATTCAGAGTGATGCCGAGGAAGCCTTGGCAGTGGACCTGGAGCAGATGCCGGATGAAATTGACGAAGGGCAGCGGCTGGTGCAGACGCAATTGGCGCTGATCTGCCGGCAACTGGGGCCGTTGCGCACGTTGGCGGCTCACCTGATCAAAGATACCAGCGAAGCCTGAACCCTCTTCGCGAGCAAGCCCGCTCCCACATTCGGCCGAGTTCCACCTTTGGAATGCGGTCGAATGTGGGAGCGGGCTTGCTCGCGAAGGGGCCATTAGCCTCACTACATCCCGTGCTGCTTCATCAACCGCGCATAACTGCCATCCACTTTCATCCTGGCAATCTCCCGATCAAACCCGGCAACAATCTGCTGATGCTGAGGATTTTTCAGGCTAACCAGAATGTGCAGGCTGTTTTCACTCAGCGGCACCGGCAAAAACTCCACCGCGTTGCGCACGGTGGCGGACTCCCGAGCCAGGTAGTAGCGGGCGACGAATTCGTCCTCCAGCGTCAGCCGCACCCGCTGCGCCGCCAGCATGCGCACGGCCATGGCGAAGTTATGCACCGGGACTTTCTGCAATTGCGGATCGGCATCGAACGCCGCTGAATAGGCATAGCCACGCACCACCGCGACGGGGTAGTCGTGCAACTGCTCCAGGTTCTGGTAGTCGATGGGATCGTCGCGGCGCTTGAGAAACAGCACCCGGTTGAGCAGGTATTCGCCGGAAAACTGCCCCAGCTGAGTACGCGCATCGTCGTACCAGGCGTTCACCAATACGTCGTAACGCCCATCGCCCACACCCATCAGGGCGCGGGCCCAGGGCACCTGTTCAAACTCACTGGCATAGCCGGCACGGGCCAGGGCGGTGGTCACGATGTCGGTGGCCAAACCACCATTGACCAGGGTGGCGTCAGTGAACGGCGGCCAGGCATCCGCCACCAGTCGCAAGCGTTCTGCCGCCACCGCCTGGGCCAGCAACAACAAACCGATCAAAGCAACGGCACGAGAAAATCGCGGCATGCTCAAGTCCTTGGCGGGCATTCTATGG
This sequence comes from Pseudomonas sp. 21615526, assembly GCF_013386245.1. Taxonomy (NCBI): domain Bacteria; kingdom Pseudomonadati; phylum Pseudomonadota; class Gammaproteobacteria; order Pseudomonadales; family Pseudomonadaceae; genus Pseudomonas; species Pseudomonas sp. 21615526. The sequence continues at coordinate 166,240 of NZ_JACAOM010000015.1, forward strand.
CCTGACCTCTGGGGCAACCCGAGGATTTAACAGTAGCTCATCAATGAGCTGTACTGCAGATTACACAAAGACGACAGCGTCGCACGCAGAGAATGATGGCAAATTGATCTCACTCACAAAAAAACCGCAATTTAGACACTCGCCTCCCGCGCGCTTACTATCCTGACCAGACAATCAGCCGAGAGAACACCATGACAGTCGAATGGGTCTGCAAACACCACAGTGACCTGGGCAAGGAGCAGCTGTACGCCATTTTGCGCCTGCGCTCGGAGGTCTTCGTGGTCGAGCAGAAATGCGTGTACCAGGACATCGACGGCCAGGACCTGGACGGTGACACCCATCACCTAATGGCCTGGGATGATGGTCAACTGCGGGCCTACCTGCGCCTGCTGGATCCTGAATCACAGGGTGGTGATGTGGTGATCGGCCGGGTGATCGTTGCGCCGAGCGCGAGGGGTACCGGGCTGGGCCACCAGATGATGGATGAGGCCCTCAGGCAGGCAGAGAAACAGTGGCCCGACGTGCCGATCTATCTGTCGGCCCAGGCGCATTTGCAGGGGTATTACGGGCGTTACGGGTTTGTGGCGGCGGGTGAGGAATACCTTGAGGATGACATTCCACATATAGGCATGCGTCGGGCATGAGGGCCTCTTCGCGAGCAAGCCCGCTCCCACATTTGACCGAGTTCCACCTTTGGAATGCGGTCGAATGTGGGAGCGGGCTTGCTCGCGAAGGCGTCAGCCCGGTCACCCCAAGCCTTCAGGGGTAACCCAACACCTGTTTAATGCTCGCCAGGTTCGCCTCGATCCAGCGCCGATCAATCGCGCCCCAATCACGAATCCGATAGCGCCCGGCATGATTGCGGGCCCCGTCTTCCTGTTCAAACTCACACACAATATCCAGGTCCGCCAACGCCGCAATCGTGTCCTGTGCAGTACGCCGGGGCATGCCCGTCACCTCGGTCAGTGCCGGGACGCTGCTGGCCAGCTGGCTATCAATCAGGTACGCCACATACAGGCGCCGGTAGAAGCTGCTTTTGGTCTTGCTCACATCCATGCTCGATCGCCTTTGAAGGTCAGGGCTTGCCCTGCAGGTCCCGCCAGGTCAGGTACACCCGCAGGTCGAATTCCACCTGATGGTAGCCCGGCAACATGTATTCACAGAGTTTGTAGAACGCCTTGTTGTGGTCCGATTCCTTGAAGTGCGCCAGTTCGTGTACCACGATCATGCGCAGAAATTCCGGCGCGGCTTCCTTGAACAGCGAGGCGATACGGATTTCTTTCTTCGACTTGAGGTTGCCACCCTGCACCCGAGAGATGGTGGTGTGCAGGCCGAGGGCTCGGTGGGTCAGGTCCAGGCGGTTATCGAACAACACCTTGTCGATGGCCGGGGCGTTGCGCAGGTGTTCCTGCTTCAGGGCCTGGGCGTAGCTGTACAGCGCTTTGTCGCTCTGCACGCCATGACGTTCGGGGTAGCGCTGGGTCAGGTAGTCGCCGAGTTGGTCCTTGGCAATCAACTGGCGCACTTGCTCCTGCAATGCTGGGGGGTAGGCCTGGAGGTATTTCAGCGCGGTCATGGGGTCAACAACGGGTATTTGAATGGGCGCCAGTGTAGCGAATTCAGCGGGCGGCTGCGCGCAGGCGCCAGTCGGCAATTTCATCCGCGATCAACGGCGGCGCCACCTGCGGGCCCTGGATGAACTGGCAGCCGTTGGCCTTGAGCCACTCAACTTGCTCCTGGGTCTCGACGCCTTCGGCAATCACCAGCAGATCAAAATGCCGGCACAATTCGATAATGCTGCGCGCCATCGCCGCGTCCCGGGATGAACCCGGCAGGCGGGCGATCAGCTTCGGGTCGAGCTTGAGGGTGTCGAATTCCAGGTCCCGCAGGTGGGCCAGGGAGCAGTTGCCCGCGCCGAAATCATCCAGGGCAATCCGCACGCCGGCCCGGCGCAACAGCTTGAGCTGCTTGGTGGACTCATCCAGATTGTGCATCAGGCTTTCTTCACTGATCTCCACCTCAAGCTGCCGGCCTTGCAACCCATGTCGCTCCAGCACCTGCTGCAGCTGGCTGGCCAGGTTCGGCATATTGAACTGGCTGCTGCTCAAGCTCACGCTCAGGACCAACTCATCGTTGAACACCCCTGCCCATGCCTGCCGCTGGGCGGCCACCTGCTGGTAGATCCAGGTGCTCAACTGGCTGATCAGCCGCGCCTCTTCGAGCAACGGCAGAAACAGCCCCGGCGGCACATCGCCGACACTCGGGTGCTGCCAGCGCAGCAGCGCTTCGACGCCCCGCAGATGGCCGTCGTGCAACGACACCTGCGGCTGGTACACCAGGGTGAAATCCTTGCTGTCGATGGCGCTGCGTACGCTGTCTTCGAGCATCAGGCGCGAGCGGGCCCGGCCGTTCATTTCCTGGTCGTAGTAGCGATATTGCTGACGCCCGGCGCGCTTGGCCTCGTACATCGCGACGTCCGCCGCGCGCAGCAGGCCGTTGAGGTCCGAGCCGCAGTCCGGGAAAGTGGCGATGCCGATACTGACGCCCAGCATCACATCCAGACCGTCGACCTGCTGACAGATCGACACCCGTTCGATCAGTTTTTCCGCAATCTTGGCCGCCTGCTCCGGGAATTCCAGCTCCAGCAGCGCGGTGAATTCATCCCCGCCCATGCGCCCGAGAATGTCGTAGGAGCGCAGGCACGCCTTCAACTGTTCCGAGACCCAGCGCAGCACGCGGTCTCCGGCGTCGTGGCCGAGGGAATCGTTGACCCGCTTGAACCCGTCCAGGTCCAGGTACAGCAGCACCAGCGACTGTTCGTTACGCTCGCTGCGCAACAGCACATTCTCCACCGACTGGTGAAACCCGCGCCGATTGAGCAGGCCCGTCAGCGGGTCGGTGACGGCTTGGAACTCCAGTTGCTGATGCAGATGGCGCACCTCGGACATGTCCAGCACCGTGACCACCATGGCTTTCTGCTCGGCCGGCAGCGGGGCGCACGACATCGCCACGGGCAACTGCTGGCCGGGTGCGGTGCGCAAGATGGCGTCGTGCAGGCGCCAGGTTTCGCCACGTTTGTAGCCTTCATACAAGGCAGAATCGGACCACCCAGGCACATGGGGCTTCTGTAGGAAGCCCAGGAACTCGGCACCCTGGATCTCGGCGACCGGCGCATTGATCAGCCGCGAAATCGCCGGGTTGGCGTAGCTGATCACGCCGTCTTCGCCCACCACCAGGATGCCTTCGGCGGCATTGTCGAGCACCGAGGCATTGAAGGCCCGGGCCGATTCCAGATCGTGACTCAGGCGCTGCAAGGCACGGCGGTTGCGCTGGTGCTCCAGCAGGGCCTGGACCTTGGGCTTGAGGATATTCGGGTCGAAGGGTTTCAGCAGATAGTCGATCGCGCCGCTGGCATAGCCTTCCAGCATCGCCGCCGGCGATTGGGCGTGAGCGCTGAGAAAGATGATCGGGGTCATTTGTGTGCGTTGGCTGCCGCGCATCAGCCGGGCCACCTCGAACCCGTCCATGCCGGGCATCATCACATCCAGCAACACCAGGTCGACGTCGTGTTCGAGCAGCAATCCCAGGGCTTCCACCCCGGAGGCCGCCGTCACCACATGCCAATCTTCACGCTGCAATAGCGCACGCATGCTGATCAGGTTTTCGGGATAGTCATCGACCACCAAAAGCACTGAACAACCATCGCGAGGCTTGATTGGAGCGCATTCCATTGCTGCTTCTCTTTCGTCGGAGTCATTCCGGTCATTTTTGCGACAAAACCGGATAAACAATAAGGGCTCACTCTAGCCCTGGATCCCATAAAGCAGAAGCCACGACGGTGCCATCATTGCGCCAAAGCCCAGACAACCGACTAACGGTCAGTGTCTACAGCCCGCGGTTTACGGGAAACATGGCTTTTTGACATTTCATTGGCGCCAACAATCCGCCACAAAGCCATTAACAATCCATTTCGAGCCACCTATAAAGAAAGTGCCGGCTCCCGAGCCAAGGCCTTCTCTCCCCGTTAAAGGCGTATTCAATGATTGATCTGTCCACCTGGAACCTGAGCATCCCCGTCGGCTCCCCGCCCTCGACCATCGACACGCCGAAGCTGCTCAGCGGGTTCAAGGACCAATACTTCCAGGCCGAAGGCAGCAGCGTGCAATTCTGGACCCCGGTGACCGGCACGCGTACCGAGAACGCCGTTTACCCTCGCAGCGAACTGCGGGAAACCTACGCCGACGGCCGCCTGCGCAACTGGCTGTACAGCGACGCCGACAACTTCCTGCGTGCCACGTTGGCGGTCAACAAGGTGCCGTCGTCCGGCAAGGTGGTGATCGGTCAAATCCACGCCTACGAAAGCCAGAAGCCACTGATCAAGGTCGAATACCAATACAAGGAAAAAACCCAGACCGGCAACATCGTCGCCAAGGTGCGCATGCGCCCTGACGAGTCGGAAGGCCGGGTGATCATCGTCGCCGAGAACGTACCGCTGGACCGCGACTTCACCTATGTCATCCACCTGAACAAGGCCGGATTGTTGAGCGTCGACGCTGCCAATGGGCAATGGAACGAACGCATCGGCGCTGCGTGGGGCAAACAACCGCTGTACTTCAAGGCCGGTGCCTACGTGCAGGACAACAGCGGCAACAGCAAGGAAGGCGCCCGCGTGACGTTTGCCAAGCTGGACATTGACCACGACTGAAGCTGATTCGCTTCAGCGACCGGTCCCACGACGCTTTAGGACAGAACCGCGACCCAGGGTCTCGACTTTCTTGTAGGACAATCCGAGTATGGCGCCGCGCACGCGCACTACCCCCTACAAGAAAGTCATGGAGACTGCCCAATGCCCTTTTCCCGCACCCTGCTCGCCCTCTCTATGGGCATGGCACTGCTGCAAAACCCGGCCTTCGCCGCCCCGCCCCTCTCGATGGCCGACGGGGTGGCCCAGGTCAATATCCAGGACAGCAACGCCTGGGTCGAAATCAACAAGGTCGCCTTCGAAAACAATATCCGCATCCTGCAAGCCAGCCTCGCTGACAAGTCGAAAATCTGCGCCGTGCTCAAGGCGGATGCCTACGGTCACGGCATCGGTTTACTGATGCCCTCGGTGATCAAACTGGGCGTGCCCTGCGTCGGCATCGCCAGCAACGAAGAAGCCCGCGTGGTCCGTGAAAGCGGCTTCAAGGGCCAACTGATCCGCGTACGCACCGCCGCCCTGAGCGAGCTGGAAGCTGCGTTGCCGTATAACGTCGAAGAGCTGGTGGGCAATCTGGACTTCGCCGTGCGCGCCAGCCTGATCGCCGAAAACCACGGCCGCCCACTGGTCGTGCACCTGGGCCTGAACTCCAGCGGCATGAGCCGCAACGGTGTGGAAATGACCACCGCCCAGGGCCGCCGCGACGCCGTAGCGATTACCAAGGTGCCAAACCTGCAGGTGACGGCGATCATGACCCACTTCGCCGTCGAAGACGCCGCCGACGTGCGCACCGGCCTCAAGGCGTTCAACGAACAAGCCAACTGGCTGATCAACGTCGCCCAGCTCGACCGCAGCAAAATCACCCTGCACGCCGCCAACTCCTTCGCCACCCTGGAAGTGCCCGAGTCGCGGCTGGACATGGTTCGTCCGGGCGGCCTGCTGTTTGGCGATACCGTACCGTCGTTCACCGAATACAAGCGCGTGATGCAGTTCAAATCCCACGTGGCGTCGGTCAACAGCTACCCGAAAGGCAACACCGTAGGCTACGACCGCACCTACACCCTGGCGCGGGATTCGAAACTGGCGAACATCACCGTCGGTTATTCCGACGGCTATCGCCGGGCGTTTACCAACAAAGGCATCGTGCTGATCAACGGGCACCGGGTGCCGGTGGTGGGCAAGGTGTCGATGAACACCCTGATGGTCGATGTCACCGACGTGCCGACCGTGAAGAGCGGCGATGAGGTGGTGTTGTTCGGCAAGCAGGGCGCGGTGGAGACCAGCCAGGCGGAGGTTGAAGACATCAACGGTGCGTTGCTGGCGGATCTGTATACGGTGTGGGGTAACTCGAATCCGAAGGTGCTGGTGGAGAACTAAGTCTCCTCACATCTCGTAGGCACTGTCCTATGGACCCAAGGATCATTCGGTGATTAACACAATCACTTAACCAACACTTATCCCTGTGGGAGCCGGGCTTGCCCGCGATGGCGGTGTATCAGCCACATAATAAGTTGGCTGACCCACCGCCATCGCGGGCAAGTCGAATCGTCGCACCGCCAGCTCCCACAGGGGCGTTGTGTCCTACAGGGCCGTTGCGGTGAATCGGAGCGCCGCTTATAGTTCGCCCCGTCGCCGGCATTGAACGGCGACAGGGTTTCGCAGCCCTACAGAGTTAATACCGTACCCGTCAAAATACGACATAGGCAGTCCTGCCAATGCTCGGCTTTTTATGGCGGTTGTACGTGGGAGACCTTCGGGTCTGCCGGGTCTTAACTCCTCGGTCTGCGAACCCGCGTACAGCTGCCACCCTATTTGTTTCGCAGCAAACGGTGGCCAATTTTCTTTTGAGTTAAGGATTTGCCATGAAGCCACAACTCCCACCCCGCCGTTTCACCCCTTGCACCGAAACAGCCACCGAATACCCGGTACTCCTGATCGACAGCGAAGCTCCGCTGCAGGACCTGCATGCCTGCCTGCGTGAACGCCTCAACGCCGCCCTCGAACACCTCAACTTGATGGCCTGCTCCAGCCTGCCCGATTTTGCGGAGCGTGACCTGAACCACGTAGCCAACACCGCCCGCATCCTGGTGCAGGACGTAAGCGACGTATTCCGCGTCATCGAATACCGCGGCTTCGACACCCCCGCAGCCGCCTGATCAAATTTCAGCCACAAAAAAGCCCGCATCGCTGCGGGCTTTTCATTAACGCGTAAGGCTTAGTTGACCTTGGCGTTCAACTCACCTTTCAGGTAACGCTGGTACATCGCTTCCAGGGAGATCGGCTTGATCTTCGAAGCGTTGCCCGCAGTACCGAAGGCTTCGTAACGTGCGATACATACATCACGCATGGCAGTCACGGTAGCGCCGAAGAATTTACGTGGGTCAAATTCGCTCGGGTTCGTGGCCATCAGGCGACGCATCGCACCGGTGGAGGCCAGGCGCAGGTCAGTGTCGATGTTGACCTTGCGCACGCCGTACTTGATGCCTTCGACGATTTCTTCAACCGGCACGCCGTAGGTTTCTTTGATGTCGCCGCCGTACTGGTTGATGATCGCCAGCCACTCTTGCGGTACCGAGGAAGAACCGTGCATCACCAGGTGGGTGTTCGGGATGCGCTTGTGGATTTCCTTGATGCGGTCGATGGCCAACACGTCGCCGGTAGGTGGCTTGGTGAATTTGTAGGCGCCGTGGCTGGTGCCGATGGCGATGGCCAGGGCGTCAACTTGGGTCTTTTTCACGAAGTCGGCGGCTTCTTCCGGATCGGTCAGCATTTGGCTGTGATCCAGTACGCCTTCGGCGCCGATACCGTCTTCTTCACCGGCCATGCCGGTTTCCAGGGAACCCAGGCAGCCCAGTTCGCCTTCAACCGAAACGCCACAGGCGTGAGCCATGGCCACGGTTTGTTGGGTGACGCGTACGTTGTATTCGTAGTCGGTCGGGGTCTTGCCGTCTTCGCCCAGGGAACCGTCCATCATTACCGAGCTGAAGCCCAGCTGGATGGAGCGCTGGCACACGTCAGGGCTGGTGCCGTGGTCCTGGTGCATGCACACCGGGATGTGCGGGAATTCTTCGATCGCGGCGAGGATCAGGTGACGCAGGAACGGGGCACCGGCGTATTTGCGCGCGCCGGCCGAAGCCTGGACGATCACTGGAGAGTCAGTCTTGTCAGCGGCTTCCATGATGGCGCGCATCTGCTCAAGGTTGTTGACGTTGAAGGCTGGAACGCCATAGCCGAATTCGGCTGCGTGGTCCAACATCTGGCGCATGCTGATAAGTGCCATTGTGAGTCTCTCTCCCGGTCGAGGGTCGTTAATCGTGCAAGCCTGCCGTAGCGGCGGCTGCTATTCAAGTTATTGAAGGTCAGGCTTTCAAAGCCTGCCCTGCTGAATCGTTATTGCTGTCGGGGTTACTGTGCTTTACAGCCACGCCCGATCAAATCATCGGTGGCAACCCAGTAAACCAGGCCTTCCTCACCTTTTGTGTGAAACGCCAACTGGCCGTCGCTGTACAGCACGCCCGAGGCCGCCACATCCTGCTTGAGGCGATACACCTGGTCCGAGCCGCCGAGGCGCACATCCACCTGGGTGCGGGCCTGGTCGGCAAAGCGCCAGTTGACTTGCGCCTGGCTGTCACACGTCCAGGTGGTCCACTTGTCTGCCGGCTCTGCCTTCTTGTCGAACATGTTCAGGTTGGTGCATCCGGCCAATAACGCCAGTGCCGCCAGGGCGAAAACGCCTTTCATTGCCAATCCTCAAGCGGCGACCTGCGGCCACCGCTGCTGTCGGTTAGTGAATCAGACCCGTCAAGGGCAACCCTGTTCCTGACCGTTGGGCGCAGAGTCGTATTTCTCCAACCCGTCCGGCCCGATGCGCTTGTTGATCACCGGCATGGTTTCGGCCTGCCAGTCAGCCTGGTAGCAACTCTTTTGCCGCGCCGCCCCGGCCTTTTCAGACTCGGGCGCCGCTTTCGGCGTGCTGCCGCAGCCGGCCAGCAGGCCCGCTGCAATCACCAGTGCCAACGACCTGATCATCGGAATGCTCCTTTTCCTCAGCAAGTGCCTTATCCCTTGGCCCGGCTTTCCAGCACTTCGACAGCCGGCAGTACCTTGCCTTCAACGAATTCGAGGAACGCACCACCCCCCGTAGAAATGTAGGAGATCTGGTCAGCAACGCCATATTTATCGATGGCCGCCAGGGTGTCGCCACCGCCAGCGATGGAAAATGCCGAGCTTTCAGCGATGGCGTGGGCCAGCACTTTGGTGCCGTTGCCGAACTGGTCGAACTCGAACACGCCGACCGGGCCGTTCCACAGGATGGTCTTGGACGACTTCAGCAGTTCAGCGAAGTTGGCTGCAGTTTGCGGGCCGATGTCCAGGATCATGTCGTCAGCGGCAACGTCAGCGATCAGCTTGACGGTGGCTTCGGCGCTTTCAGCGAATTCCTTGGCCACCACCACGTCTACCGGCAGCGGCACGCTGACCTTGGCGGCGATGGCGCGGGCGGTTTCCAGCAGGTCCGGTTCGTACAGCGATTTGCCCACCGGGTGACCGGCAGCCGCCAGGAAGGTGTTGGCAATGCCGCCGCCGACGATCAGCTGGTTGCAGATCTGGCTCAGGCTGTTCAGCACGTCGAGCTTGGTGGACACCTTGGAGCCGGCAACGATGGCGGCCATCGGTTGGGCCGGAGCGCCGAGGGCCTTGCCCAGTGCGTCCAGTTCAGCCGCCAGCAACGGGCCAGCTGCGGCAACTTTGGCAAACTTGGCCACGCCGTGGGTCGAACCCTCGGCACGGTGCGCGGTGCCGAAGGCGTCCATCACGAACACGTCGCACAGGGCAGCGTATTGCTGGGCCAGTTCGTCGCTGTTCTTTTTCTCGCCCTTGTTGAAGCGCACGTTTTCGAACAGCACGATGTCGCCAGCCTTCACGTCCACACCGTTCAGGTAGTCGGCAACCAGCGGCACGTCGCGGCCCAGGGCCTTGCTCAAATATTCAGCTACAGGCTTGAGGCTGTTTTCTGCCGAGAATTCACCTTCGGTCGGACGACCCAAGTGGGAGCAGACCATCACGGCCGCACCTTTTTCCAGGGCCAGCTTGATGGTCGGCAGCGAGGCCAGGATTCGCGCATCGCTGGTGACAACACCGTCCTTGACTGGGACGTTGAGGTCTTCGCGGATCAGTACGCGCTTACCTTGCAGATCGAGGTCGGTCATCTTCAACACGGTCATGGGGGGCAATTCCTGAGAGCTAAAGTTGTGGAGAGGCTGTTTGCAGATAGTGTTCTGCAACGTCCAGCATTCGGTTGGCAAAACCCCATTCGTTGTCGAACCACGCCAGGATGTTCACCAGCCGTGGGCCGGAAACGCGGGTCTGGCTGGCATCGACGATGGCCGAATGCGGGTCGTGGTTGAAATCACAGCTGGCGTGCGGCAACTCGGTGTAGGCCAACAGGCCTTTGAGCGGGCCGCTGGTGGCGGCGTCGCGCAGGATCCGGTTGACTTCGCCGGCATCGGTGTCGCTGACGGTTTGCATGGTGATGTCCAGGCAAGACACATTCACCGTCGGTACCCGTACGGCTTTGGCCTGGATTCGCCCGGCAAGTTCCGGCAACAGTCGCTCGATACCGCGCGCCAGGCCGGTGGACACCGGAATCACCGACTGAAACGCCGAACGCGTACGGCGCAGGTCTTCATGGTGGTAAGCGTCAATCACCGGCTGATCGTTCATTGCCGAGTGAATGGTGGTGATCGACACGTATTCCAGGCCAATCGCCTGGTCCAGCAGGCGCAACAGCGGCACGCCGCAGTTGGTGGTGCAGGAGGCGTTGGACACCAGCAATTCGGCACCGGTCAGGCAATCCTGGTTCACGCCGTAGACGATGGTGGCGTCAACATCCGCCTCGCTGGCCATCGGCTGGGAAAACAGGACCCGTGGTGCGCCGGCGTCGAGAAACCGCTGGCCGTCGGCACGGGTGTGATAGGCACCGGAGCATTCCAGCACCAGGTCGACGTCCAGCGCCGCCCAGTCGATGCCCTCAGGGGTGGCACTGCGCAGGACCTTCACGCAGTTGCCATTAATATGCAGACAATCGTCCTCGACCCGCACTTCGCCGGGGAACCGGCCGTGGGTGGAGTCAAAGCGTGTCAGGTATTCGATGCTGGCCATGTCCGCCAGATCGTTGATCGCGACAATTTCAAACCCGGCCGCCGGCCCTCGCTCGAACAGAGCACGCAAGACGCAACGACCAATCCGGCCGTAGCCGTTGAGTGCAACTTTGTAGGGACGCGGTTGAGGCATGGGGTTCTCGATTACCATTGGGTAATGGGGTGAATGTGCCGCCGCCTTCGCGAGCAAGCCCGCTCCCACATTTAGACCGCGATCTAATGTGGGAGCGGGCTTGCTCGCGAAGAGGCCAGTACAGCCGCCCCAATCTACAGCCTTAGTCTTCCAGCAGCTCTTCAGCCTGACCCAGGATGTTTTCCAGGGTGAAGCCGAACTCTTCGAACAACGCTGGCGCCGGCGCCGACTCACCGTAGGTGGTCATGCCGATCACCCGGCCTTCCAGGCCCACGTACTTGTACCAGTAGTCGGCGTGAGCCGCTTCGATGGCGATACGTGCGCTGACCTGCAACGGCAACACCGATTGCTTGTAGTCGGCGTCCTGGGCTTCGAAGACGCTGGTGCACGGCATGGAAACCACACGCACGTTACGGCCGGCGGCCGTCAGCTTGTCGTACGCCTGAACCGCCAGGCCCACTTCGGAACCGGTGGAGATCAGGATCAGCTCCGGCTCGCCGATGCAGTCTTTCAGCACGTAGCCACCACGGCTGATGCCTTCGATCTGCGCCGCGTCGCGGGTTTGGTGCTGCAGGTTCTGACGGGAGAAGATCAGCGCCGAAGGGCCGGCCTTGCGCTCGATCGCGTGCTTCCAGGCCACAGCCGATTCGACTGCGTCCGACGGGCGCCAGGTGTCCAGGTTCGGCGTGGTGCGCAGGCTGGTCAACTGCTCGACCGGCTGGTGCGTCGGGCCGTCTTCGCCCAGGCCGATGGAGTCGTGGGTGTAGACGAAGATCACACGCTTCTTCATCAACGACGCCATGCGTACGGCGTTGCGGGCGTATTCCATGAACATCAGGAAGGTCGCGCCGTAAGGCACCAGGCCGCCGTGCAGGGCAACGCCGTTCATGATGGCGCTCATGCCGAACTCGCGCACGCCGTAGTACATGTAGTTGCCGCTGGCGTCTTCCGCCGAGACACCTTTGCAACCTTTCCACAGGGTCAGGTTGGAACCGGCCAGGTCAGCCGAACCGCCGAGGAACTCAGGCAGCAGCGGGCCGAATGCGTTCAGGGTGTTCTGGCTGGCTTTACGGCTGGCGATGGTTTCGCCCTTGGCCGCCACTTCGGCGATGTAGGCCGAGGCCTTTTCAGCGAAGTCGGCAGGCAGGTCACCGGCCAGGCGGCGAACCAGTTCGTTGGCCAACTCAGGGAATTCGGCGGAGTAGGCCGCGAAACGCTGGTCCCACTCGGCTTCGACCGCCAGGCCGGCTTCCTTGGCGTTCCACTCGGCGTAGATGTCAGCCGGGATTTCGAACGGGCCGTGGTTCCACTTCAGCGCAGCGCGGGTCAGGGCGATTTCCGCGTCACCCAGTGGGGCGCCGTGGCAGTCTTCCTTGCCTTGCTTGTTCGGCGAACCGAAGCCGATGGTGGTCTTGCAGCAGATCAGGGTCGGCTGCTCGCTCTTGCGGGCCGTCTCGATCGCAATCTTGATTTCTTCCGGGTCATGACCGTCGACATTGCGGATCACCTGCCAGTTGTAGGCTTCGAAACGCTTAGGCGTGTCGTCGGTGAACCAGCCTTCGACTTCGCCGTCGATGGAGATGCCGTTGTCATCGTAGAAGGCGATCAGCTTGCCCAGGCCCAGGGTACCGGCCAGGGAGGCGACTTCGTGGGAAATGCCTTCCATCATGCAGCCATCACCCAGGAACACGTAGGTGTGGTGGTCGACAACGTTGTGGTTCGGGCGGTTGAACTGCGCAGCCAGCACTTTTTCAGCCAGGGCAAAACCCACGGCGTTGGCCAGGCCCTGGCCCAGTGGACCGGTGGTGGTCTCAACGCCAGGGGTGTAGCCGTATTCCGGGTGGCCCGGGGTGCGGCTGTGGATCTGGCGGAAGTTTTTCAGGTCGTCGATGGTGACGTCGTAGCCGGTCAGGTGCAGCAACGAGTAGATCAGCATCGAGCCGTGGCCGTTGGACAGGATGAACCGGTCACGGTCGGCGAACGACGGGTTGCTCGGGTTGTGTTTCAGGTAGTCACGCCAAAGTACCTCGGCGATATCCGCCATGCCCATCGGGGCACCGGGATGGCCGCTGTTGGCTTTTTGCACGGCATCCATGCTGAGGGCACGAATGGCGTTGGCACGCTCACGACGGCTGGGCATCGCTGATCTCCTGGAGGTTGAATAAAAGAAACGGAAAAAAGGATCGGCATTTTCCCTCAGCCACGGCCCTCGGGGCAATGACAGATAGTCACTTGGGGGTGTTTTTCCTGCGGATTGACTGGAGAAACCGCCCCCCGCTTCGTCCATGGGTTATAGCGGCTGCTTATAACCACCGATTATCGACCAATATCAAAACTTTTTGATATTGCCCTTGCGGGGTTTTCCCACCGTCACTAGACTGCTGGCCTTATGAACCTGAGCGCACCTTCCATTCGACCCGACGACAGCGACGAGCTGGCGGCCCTGTGCAAGGCCGGTGGCGATCCGTTGCGCCTGAATGTGTTGCGCGCGCTGACCAACGATTCGTTCGGGGTGCTGGAGCTGGCGCAGATCTTCGCCATCGGCCAATCCGGCATGAGCCACCACTTGAAGGTACTGGCCCAGGCCGACCTGGTGGCGACCCGCCGCGAGGGCAATGCGATTTTTTACCGTCGCGCCCTGCCCCACACCGAGCAACTGGGCGGCAAGCTGCACGCCGCTCTGCTCGAAGAAATAGACAGCCTGGCGCTGCCGGCTGACGTGCAGTCGCGCATCAGCCAGGTGCACGGGCAACGTGCTGCCGCCAGCCAGGACTTTTTCTCACGGGTAGCCGAGAAGTTTCGCGCCCAGCAGGATCTGATCGCCGGCTTGGCGCAATACCGCGAAAGCGTGCTGGCACTTTTGGACAAGCTGAGCTTCAGTGATGAGGCTACGGCGGTCGAAGTGGGCCCGGGTGATGGCGGCTTCCTGCCGGAGCTGGCGCGGCGCTTTCATCAGGTCACGGCGCTGGACAACAGCCCGGCGATGCTGGAGCTGGCCCGCCAATTGTGTGAGCGCGAAGCGCTGGGCAATGTCCACCTGCAGTTGGCGGACGCCCTGAATGACACCAGCCTGCGGGCCGATTGCGTGGTGCTGAACATGGTCCTGCACCATTTCGCCGCCCCGGCAGACGCCCTCAGGCAGATGGCAAATTTGCTGCAACCAGGCGGCAGCCTGTTGGTCACGGATTTATGCAGCCACAACCAGAGTTGGGCCAGGGAAGCCTGCGGTGATCTCTGGCTGGGTTTTGAACAGGACGATCTGGCCCGTTGGGCCACCGCTGCGGGACTCGTTCCCGGGGAAAGCCTCTATGTAGGTTTACGTAATGGTTTCCAGATTCAGGTCCGCCATTTTCAGCGGCCGGCTGGCGACACTCACCATCGGTAAATATCAGGAAAACATCGAGATGAGCGAATACTCCCTTTTCACCTCCGAGTCCGTGTCTGAAGGGCATCCGGACAAAATCGCCGACCAGATCTCTGACGCGGTGCTGGACGCCATCATCGCTGAAGACAAGTTCGCCCGAGTGGCGTGCGAGACTCTGGTGAAAACGGGCGTGGCGATCATCGCCGGCGAAGTCACCACCTCTGCCTGGGTAGACCTGGAGCAGATCGTGCGTGATGTGATCATCGACATCGGCTACAACAGCTCCGACGTCGGCTTCGACGGTGCGACCTGCGGCGTGATGAACATCATCGGCAAGCAGTCCCCTGACATCAACCAGGGTGTCGACCGTGCCAAGCCTGAGGATCAGGGCGCCGGCGACCAGGGCCTGATGTTCGGCTATGCCAGCAACGAAACCGACGTGCTGATGCCGGCACCGATCACCTTCTCCCACCAGTTGGTGAAGCGCCAGGCCGAAGCCCGTAAATCCGGTGCATTGCCATGGCTGCGCCCGGACGCCAAGTCCCAGGTGACCTGCCGTTATGAAGGCGGCAAAGTCGTCGCCATCGACGCGGTGGTACTGTCGACCCAGCACAACCCGGACGTTTCCTACGCCGACCTGCGCGAAGGCGTCATGGAGCTGATCGTCAAGCACGTGCTGCCTGCCGAACTGCTGACCAAGGACACCCAGTTCCACATCAACCCGACCGGCCAGTTCATCATCGGTGGCCCGGTGGGCGACTGCGGCCTGACCGGTCGCAAGATCATCGTCGACAGCTACGGCGGCATGGCCCGTCACGGCGGTGGCGCGTTCTCCGGCAAGGATCCATCCAAGGTTGACCGTTCGGCGGCCTACGCCGGTCGTTACGTGGCCAAGAACATCGTGGCCGCCGGCCTGGCCGAGCGTTGCGAGATTCAAGTGTCCTACGCAATCGGTGTGGCCCAGCCTACGTCGATCTCGCTGAACACCTTCGGTACCGGCAAGATCAGCGACGACAAGATCGTCAAGCTGGTGCGTGAGATCTTCGACCTGCGTCCTTACGCAATCACCACCATGCTCGACCTGCTGCACCCGATGTACCAGGAAACTGCGGCCTACGGCCACTTCGGTCGTACCCCTGAGCAGAAGACTGTCGGCAACGACACGTTCACTACGTTCACCTGGGAAAAGACCGACCGTGCCAACGACTTGCGTACTGCCGCCGGCCTGTAATCGTCCTACGGTGTACACAAAGCCCCGGCGTTCTGTTCAAGCGAGCAGAAACATCGGGTAAAAAGCCTCGCGGTTGCGGGGCTTTTTTATGCCCGCAGGGATGGCTTAGGCTGGGCGCCCTTTTCAGAGCAAGGATGCTCATGATGACGTCACTTATGCGCTGGCTGTTTTTCCTTTTACTCAGCTTCTCGCCGCTCACTGCGTGGTCGCAGGAGTGCCCCGACTGGGAGGCCGATCACGCCCGGGCCCAGATCAGCACCCTGGCGCAACAAATCCGCTTGTGGGATGACAGCTACCACCGGCTCGGCCAGTCATTGATCAGCGATGAGCTGTATGACCAGGCCAGCCAGCGCCTTGCCCAATGGCGCAGGTGTTTCACTCCCTCCGCCCCAGTCACGGACGACCCGCTGGGCAGCTCGCGGGGCACGACCGCCCACCCGACGCCCCACACCGGCCTGGAAAAACTGCTGGACGATAACGCCGTGCAAACCTGGCTGGGGACTCGCCAGGACGTGTGGATCCAGCCCAAGGTCGATGGCGTCGCCGTCACGCTGGTTTACCGCAAGGGCCGGTTGAGCCGGGTCATCAGTCGCGGCGATGGCCGGCTGGGCCAGGATTGGTCAGCCTCCGCCCGCCGGATTCCGGGGATCGTGCAGCAACTGCCCGAGCCCGTTGACCTGCTGTTGCAGGGCGAACTCTATTGGCGACTGAATGACCATGTGCAAGCTGCCAAAGGTGGCCTCGGCGCCCGCGGCAAAGTGGCCGGGCTGATGAATCGCCGGCAGTTGAGCGACGCCGAGGCCGCCAATATCGGTCTGTTTGTCTGGGCCTGGCCCCAGGGCCCCGATGACTTTTCCGAGCGGCTGAGCCAGCTGGCGCAGTGGGGCTTCACCGACAGCGGGCGCTACAGCCACCCGATCAAGGACATGACCGAAGCGGCGCACTGGCGCAGCTATTGGTACAGCCACCCGCTGCCCTTCGCCAGCGACGGCGTGGTATTGCATCAAGGCCAGCGGGCCCCGGCCGAGCGCTGGCGGGTCAGCGCGCCCTACTGGGCGGTTGCCTGGAAGTACCCGGTGGCCAAGGCGCTGGCCCATGTGCGCAAGGTGCACTTCAAGATTGGCCGCACCGGGCGCATCACCTCCATCCTGGAGTTGGAACCGGTACTGCTCGATGACCGGAAGATCAGCCGGGTCAGTGTCGGTTCGCTGAAACGCTGGCGGGAACTGGATATCCGTACTGGCGACCAGGTCTCCATCAGCCTCGCCGGGCACGTCATCCCACGCCTTGACCGCGTCATCCTGCGCAGCCAGCCACGGGCCGAGTTGCAGGTCCCGCAGGCCAGGGACTTCCACCCCTTGAGTTGCTGGCAACTGGCCCCGGGTTGCGAAGAACAGCTGCTCGCGCGCCTGACCTGGCTGAGCGGCGCCCAGGGCCTGGCCCTGCCACACATCGGCCGCGAAACCTGGAACACCTTGATCCAGGCCGGCCTGATCGACGGCCTGCTCGATTGGTTAACCCTGGATGAGGCAGAGCTTGCTAACATTGATGGCTTCGGCGAACGCAGCAGTGCGCGTTTACTCGACAGCTTGCGCAGCGCCCGGCAGCGACCGTTCGCGCAATGGCTGATGGCCCTGGGAGTACCGCCCACGGCCCGCAACAATCTACAAGGCGGCTGGCAAACCCTGGCCGCCAGAGACACTCAAGCCTGGCTGGCCGAAGACGGCATAGGCCCGGGTCGCGCGGCGCAACTGAGCGCCTTTTTTCGCGACCCGCAGGTGCTGGCCTTGAGTGAAACATTACGGGCTGCCGGGATAGATGGTTTTTGACCTCTGCCCGACGGCATTAACCGGTGCCGGCAGAATTCATCCTGCCCACCTGATTGCGACCTTGTTTGCCTTGGAGCCTTTATGAAATTTCTTGCACCTTTTGCCCTGTTGACCGTCGCTACCCTTATGTCCGCGCCATTGCTGGCAGCCGAGGAAGCTGCGCCACTCACAGGCTGCGCCGCCAAGCGCGAGTCCATCAGCACCCAGATCGAACAAGCCAAGGCCCACGGCAACAGTGAGCAACAAGCCGGCCTGGAAAAAGCCTTGAGTGAACTCACCGTCAACTGCACCGATGCCTCCTTGAAAAAGGAGCGGGAAAACAAGGTGCTCGACGCCAAGCACGAAGTCAGCCGCCGTCAGGCTGACCTCGACAAGGCCATGAAGAAGGGTGACTCCGACAAGATCAACAAGCGCAAGGACAAGCTGGCCCAGTCACGCAAGGACTTGCAGGAAGCCCTGGACGAACTGGACAAGTAAGACGGCCTCAGTGATCGCGGAACTGTTTATGGCACGCGGTGCAGGCATCTTCGACTTTCTGCACCGCCGGCCCGAGGTTGCTGGCCTTGTAGGGCTGGACCTGGCTGGCGATCACCAATTCACCGGTGGCCGTTTCAAGGTTTCGAGCCATTTCCTGGAAACGTGCCTGCTGCTGCCACACGTCGTCCTTGGCGCTGGTGTGGTCTTCTTCACGCACGCTCGGGAAATGTTTCCACGGTTCGTGGGACAACGCATCAAGCTTGACCGCGCCTTCGGCAAATTTGCCGCCGTCGAATGGAATGCGCCCACGCAGCATGCCGCCCAGGTCTTCGCCGGTCTTGAGCATCTGCTTGAAAATGGCCTTGCGCTGGCCAAGGGGCGAATTCGGATCAACCCCGCCGCAGGCGGACAGTGTCAGGCAGGCCAGCAATACAACGGTCAGTCTTTTAAAAGTCATGATGGCTCAAGGTTACGGGAAACGGCGGCCAGTATCCTCGCCCCGCCCGCAAAGACCAATACCCCTATTAATAATAAGGGTTGCTCGAACGCCAGCCGATACGAGCAATCGCTTCAGGAATTTTGTGTATGAATACCCGTTTTAAGCCTTGGCGCCGCCTCGTGTGGGCCCTGCCAATGATCGCGCTGCTGGCCGGTTGCGACACCGGCAAGGACGAAAAAGCCAAGCCCCACGCCATTGCTACCTACGTCGGCGCCACCTGGGAAAACCTGCCGGCCGTGTCGGACAGCGACCTGCAAGCCGGCTTTGAATCCTGGCGCAGTGCCTGTCAACGACTCAAGGCTGACCCGGTGTGGGGCACGACGTGCGCGGCATCGGCCACTGTGCCGTCGACGGCAGTGGCGATTCGTGACTTCCTCAAGGCCAACCTCGATGTCTACGGCTTGCGCTCGGCAGACAACAGCCCCAACGGCCTGATCACAGGCTACTACGAACCGGTTTACCCCGGCAGCCTCACCGAAACCGCCACCGCCCATGTACCGGTGTTCGGCGTGCCGGATGACCTGATCATCGTCAACCTGGAAAGCATCTACCCGGAGCTCAAGGGCAAGCGCCTGCGCGGTCGCCTGGAAGGCCGGGTACTCAAACCCTATGACGACGCCAGCACCATCAACCACCAAGGCTCCACCGCCAAGCCCATCGCCTGGCTGACCAACCCGATGGACCTGCAATTCCTGCAGATCCAGGGTTCCGGTCGTATCCAACTGGCCGACGGCCGCCAATTGCGGGTGGGTTACGGTGACCAGAACGGTTACCCGTACCGCCCCATCGGCCGCTGGCTGGTGGAGCAGGGCGAGCTGAAAAAAGAAGACGTGACCATGGGCGCCATCGCGGCCTGGGCCAAGGCGCATCCGCAGCGTATTCCTGAATTGCTGGCAAGCAACCCCAGCTACGTGTTCTTCAGTGCCCGCCCCGACAGCAACGAAGGCCCGCGTGGCTCGCTGAACGTGCCGCTGACTGCGGGGTATAGCGTTGCGGTGGATCGCAAGGTGATTCCGCTGGGCAGCCTGTTATGGCTGTCGACTACCCGACCGGATGGCGCGCCGATTGCCCGCCCGGTGGCCGCGCAGGATACCGGTGGTGCAATTACCGGCGAAGTGCGGGCCGACCTGTTCTGGGGAACCGGTGATGCCGCCGGCGAGTTGGCGGGCAACATGAAGCAGCAGGGCCAGATCTGGATGCTGTGGCCCAAAGGCGCAGCGTTGCCAAAAGTGCCGGATGTGCCGACAGGCACCTGAAGAACACCAAGGTCTATGTGAGAGCGGGCTTGTGTGGGAGCGGGCTTGCTCGCGAATACGGTGTGTCAGTCACCGGATGTATCGACTGATCCACCGCATTCGCGAGCAAGCCCGCTCCCACACTAGAACAGTGTCAGGCTTCAGATCGAGACGAAGAAAAAGCTCGCAATCAACGCCATCCCTACCGCCCACACCACCGACCGCAGCATCGCCCAGTCCGCCAGGTAGCAGATGATGTAGAGCAACCGGCTGGTGATGAACAGCACCGCCAGGACGTTGATCGTCACCAGCGACGCAACGCCAGCCAGATGGGCAATGATCACCGCGGCCGCAAAGGCCGGGGTCACTTCGAAGCTGTTGAGTTGCGCACTGTGGGCGCGCTTGGCAAACCCCTCGAGGGTGTCGAGGAACGCCCGCGGGTCATGGTTCTGCCGGGGCCCGAACTTGCCGCCGCTGAACTTGGCCACGCCCGTGCACAGGTACGGCAGAAAAATTGCGATCAACACACACCAGAAAGCGACTGTCATAACCCATTCCTTTTTTAGTTTTATCCGACGGTTAGAGTTTCATCACGAACATGCCGATCAGCACCAACCCACAGGCTATGAGCCGTGGGCGGCCGAAAGGTTCTTTCAGGTAACGCATGCCGAACAGCACCACCAGGATCACGCTGACTTCCCGCAGCGCAGCGGCTTCGGCAATCGAGCCCAACTGCATGGCCCAAAGCACCAGAGCGTAGCTCAACAACACGCACAACCCGACACTCAGCCCCAGCCTCCACTGCGTGCGCCAGAACAGCCCGAACGCCACCCGCTTGCGCAGCACCGCCAGCAACGGAAACGGCCATGCGCTTATCAGCGTCAGCCACACCAGGTAGTCCAGCGGGTGTGACCAACGGCGCAATGCCTGGCCATCGAGGAAGGTGTAGCAACCGATACACAAGCCGATCAACGCCACCACCGGCAGCATCGACCAGGGCAACCGGTCGCCACCGCCGCCCTGCCACAACAGGCACAGCATGCCGAACGGGATCAGCAGAATGCCGAGAATCTGCTGGGTACTGAGCACCTCACCGGCAAACACCAGCGTCAGCGCCAGCACCACCAAAGGCGACAAGCCGCGCATCAATGGGTACACCAAGCCCAGGTCACCCACGCGATAGGCCTGGATCAGCAGGTAGCGGTAGAGCAATTCAAACAACGCCGAGGCGATGATCCACGGCCAGATTTCCAGTGGCGGAACCGATACAAACCCCACCGCCAGCACCACAAACAGCAACGCCACCGTGTCCATGCACGCGATGACCAACAGGCGCTCGCCGCTGAATTTGATCAAGGTGTTCCACGTCGCATGCAACAACGCCGCTACCAGTACCAGAGCTGTTGCAATCACGGTGACTCCCCAGTCATAAAAAGCGGAATTGATTCGCCATATTTCAGCACCTGTTTATACTAAAGCCGACCACGCCGCACTCAGTTGCGCAAAGACCTGGACCAATAAATTTTTGCTGCTGCCCGATCTTCGCCGATCCGGGCGTCGGCCTGCGTATGCCTGATCAGAGCGCCGCGATTACCGACAGGAGATCCTCGCCTGCCGCTCGGTGCCTGGGTCGGCGGGATGGCGGCGGCGGCACTTTTGTTCATCGACCTGCAACGTCGCCGCCCGGCTGCGGTCAACGTAGCCAACTGATAAATGTGTTCTGTGTGGGAGCTGTCGAGCTTTAGCGAGGCTGCGATACAGGCGCTGCGGTCTTGCAGCCTCACCCAGGTGATGCCATCGCAGCCTCGCTGGGGCTCGACAGCTCCCACATATGATCTCTACTCACTCCTCCATCCAAGGACCCCGGATGCTTGAACTTGTCGCTGCGTTTATTTGCCTCACCACCCTGCTCACTTACGTGAACTACCGCTTCATCGGCCTGCCGCCCACCATTGGTGTGATGGTGACGGCGCTGATGTTTTCCCTGCTGCTGCAAGGCTTGAGCTTCATCGGCTACCCCGGCCTTGAGGAGCGCATCCAGCAGTTGATCGGCCAGATCGACTTCGGCGACCTGCTGATGAACTGGATGCTCTCGTTCCTGCTGTTCGCCGGCGCCTTGCACGTCAACCTGGGCGACCTGCGCAGTTACCGCTGGCCCATCGGCCTGCTCGCCACCTTCGGCGTACTGATTGCAACGGTGGTGATCGGCAGCCTGGCCTTCTACATCTTCGCCCTGTTCGGCTGGCACGTGAGTTTCCTGTACTGCCTGCTGTTCGGCGCGCTGATTTCCCCCACCGACCCGATTGCCGTGCTCGGTGTGCTGCGGACAGCCAATGCGTCGAAACCACTGAAGACCACCATCGTCGGCGAATCGCTGTTCAACGACGGCACCGCGGTGGTGGTGTTCACCGTGTTGCTGGGCATCGCGCAACTGGGCGAGACGCCTACGGTCGGCGCCACGGCCATGCTGTTTGCCCATGAGGCGATTGGCGGCGTGGTGTTTGGCGGGCTGATCGGCTACATCGTGTACCTGATGATCAAGAGCATCGAGCAGTATCAGATCGAAGTGATGCTGACCCTGGCCCTGGTGATCGGCGGCTCGGCGATGGCCACTGAACTGCACGTCTCGGCACCCATTGCGATGGTGGTGGCGGGCCTGATCATCGGCAACCTCGGCCGCAAGCTGGCGATGAACGACATGACCCGGCGCTACCTGGACGGTTTCTGGGAACTGCTCGATGACATGCTCAACGCCCTGCTGTTTGCGCTGATCGGCATGGAACTGTTGCTGTTGCCGTTCAACTGGCTGCACGTGTTGGCCGCCAGTTTGCTGGCGGTGGCAATCCTGTTGTCACGCCTGCTGACGGTGGCCCCGGCGATCCTGCTGCTGCGCCGCTGGCGCACGGTGCCCCGCGGCACTATCCGCATCCTCACCTGGGGCGGCTTGCGCGGCGGGGTTTCCGTGGCACTGGCCCTGGCCCTGCCACTGGGCCCGGAGCGTGACTTACTGCTGAGCATCACCTACATCGTGGTGCTGTCTTCGATCCTGTTGCAGGGCTTGAGCATCGGCAAGCTGGTCAAGCATGTGACCATGGATGAGCCGGCGCCTGCTGCGGCGCCGGAGACTCACTGACCCTTGTTGATCTGCTGCGGATGCCTCGGGTCCGCAGCGGCTTTGCCCGGCAGGCTGCTTTCGCTGCGAATCTGCGCATGGCTGATCAGCGCAAAGATAAAGCTGCCGCCGATGATATTGCCCGCCAGCGTCGGCCCGGCGAACACCAGCCAGAAGTCTTTCCACGGCAGCTCGCCGGCGAATACCAGGTACGACACTTCCGCCGAGCCCACCACGATGTGAGTGAAGTCTCCCAGTGCCATCAGGTAGGTGATCAGGATGATGATCCAGATTTTGGCGCTTTCCATGGATGGGATCATCCAGACCATGGTGGCGATCATCCAGCCCGAGACGATGCCCTTGGCGAACATCTGGTAGGCGTCGTTTTCCATGACCTTGCGCCCGATTTCCAGGAAGGCCAGGTCGGTCTTGGTGTCAAAGATCGGCAAGTGCAGCATCACGTACGCCACCAGCAAGGTGCCGCACAGGTTGCCCACCAGCACCACGGCCCATAAACGCAGCAGGCGTGCGAAATTCTTCAGCGTGGGTTTGCTCATCACCGGCAACACCGCGGTCAGGGTGTTTTCGGTGAATAACTGCTGACGGGCTAGGATCACGGCAAGAAAGCCGGCGCAGTAACCAAAACTGGCGATCACCTTGAACTCTTCGCCATCCGGCAGGCGCGAGTTGAGCAAGCCCATGCCCATCAGTGACAGGCCCATGGTCAGGCCGGCGGCCAGCGCCGACCACCACAACGCGGCGACGTTGCGCTCCAGTTCCTGATCGCCTTGAGTGCGGATGATTTCATGCAGAACCGCCGCGCGAGGCGGCTGGTTCTTGTCGACGTCGTGCTGCTCTTCCTGCGACAGATTGGGGGTCTTGCCGTCTTCTTGCGTAGCCATGGTGATACCTGAACGGGGGGGCGATGTTCAGGTACGACCTATGGTTGATCAAGAGCGTTCACTGGCCCTGCGCAGGATTACTCGCCGAGGCCTTCCGACTGGAACTGATCCTTCACGTACTTGATCTCGGTGCGGCCATGGGGCGCCGGCAGACCGTCTTCACCCAGGTTCACGAAGACCATTTTTTCCACCGTCAGAATGCTCTTGCGCGTGATCTTGTTGCGCACTTCACAGGTCAGGGTGATGGAGGTGCGACCGAACTCGGTGGCGGTGATGCCCAGTTCGATGATGTCGCCCTGGCGCGAGGCGCTGACGAAGTTGATTTCGGAGATGTACTTGGTCACCACCCGCTGGTTGCCCAACTGGACAATCGCGTAGATGGCCGCTTCTTCGTCGATCCAGCGCAGCAGGCTGCCACCGAACAGGGTGCCGTTGGGGTTGAGGTCTTCGGGTTTTACCCATTTGCGGGTGTGGAAGTTCATGTTCACTCCAAAGCGTGTTGCGAAATGATGGGCAACATCATGGCAGAGGCCGGGCCCAAGCTCTATGAGCCATTGCCTATCAACCCCATGAGCGATCTTCATGCCGCCGACAGAAAGGCTTTAGAAGTCAGGCGCAGGCGGCTATAATCGCCTCCGCTTCAAAACGGTCATCTTCGATTGATACCGTTCTCCCGCCACCTGTCCGAGGGGCGCTGCAGCAGGCTCGACCTGTCAGGCTCGGATGGGGCGTTGTCCGGCCTGGTTAGCCAGCTGGATACTAAACGCACAACGGCGCCCATTCGCACACTACGAATGGAGGCTCTTCATGAGCGCTGTAATCACGCCTGCAGGTTTTACCGACTACAAAGTCGCCGACATGTCCCTCGCTGCCTGGGGCCGTCGCGAAACCTTTATCGCCGAATCCGAAATGCCAGCCCTGATGGGCCTGCGTCGCAAGTACGCCGCTGAGCAGCCGCTCAAGGGCGCGAAGATTCTCGGCTGCATCCACATGACCATTCAGACTGCCGTGCTGATCGAAACCCTGGTTGCCCTGGGTGCCGAAGTACGCTGGTCGTCCTGCAACATTTTCTCGACTCAAGACCAGGCCGCTGCCGCTATCGCTGCTGCCGGTATCGCCGTGTTCGCCTGGAAAGGCGAAACCGAAGAAGAGTACGAGTGGTGCCTGGAGCAAACCATCCTCAAGGATGGCAAGCCATGGGATGCCAACATGATCCTCGACGACGGCGGCGACCTGACCGAGCTGCTGCACAAGAAATACCCGCAGATCCTCGACCGCGTCCACGGCGTGACCGAAGAAACCACCACCGGCGTACACCGCCTGCTGGACATGCTGGCCAAGGGCGAGCTGAAAATCCCGGCCATCAACGTCAACGACTCGGTGACCAAGAGCAAGAACGACAACAAGTACGGCTGCCGTCACAGCCTGAACGATGCGATCAAGCGCGGCACCGACCACCTGTTGTCCGGCAAGCAAGCGCTGGTGATCGGCTACGGTGACGTGGGCAAGGGTTCGTCCCAGTCCCTGCGTCAGGAAGGCATGATCGTTAAAGTCTCCGAAGTCGACCCGATCTGCGCCATGCAAGCCTGCATGGACGGTTTCGAAGTGGTTTCGCCGTTCATCAACGGCCAGAACGACGGCACCGAAGCCAGCATCGACAAGGCCCTGTTGGGTAAGATCGACCTGATCGTGACCACCACCGGCAACGTGAACGTGTGTGACTCGAACATGCTCAAGGCCCTGAAAAAGCGCGCCGTGGTGTGCAACATCGGTCACTTCGACAACGAAATCGACACCGCTTTCATGCGCAAGAACTGGGCATGGGAAGAAGTGAAGCCACAGGTACACAAGGTTCACCGTACCGGTGCTGGCGATTTCGACCCGCAGAACGATGACTACCTGATCCTGCTGGCCGAAGGCCGTCTGGTCAACCTGGGCAACGCCACTGGCCACCCAAGCCGCATCATGGATGGCTCGTTCGCCAACCAGGTACTGGCGCAGATCTTCCTGTTCGGCCAGAAATACGCCGACCTGTCGCCCGCCCAGAAAGCCGAGCGCCTGACCGTGGAAGTACTGCCGAAGAAACTCGACGAAGAAGTGGCCCTGGAAATGGTCCGCGGCTTCGGCGGCGTAGTGACTCAACTGACCAAGACCCAGGCCGACTACATCGGCGTGACGGTCGAAGGCCCGTTCAAGCCGCACGCTTACCGCTACTGATTTGCCTGCTGCCTGCTCCCCATGTGGGGGCAGGCTTTTGTGGGAGCGGGCTTGCTCGCGAAGGCGGTGTGTGTCAGTCGACTTATCTACTACTGACATACCGCCTTCGCGAGCAAGCCCGCTCCCACATTGACGGTGTGCACCTTCTGGCTTTATGAGTTTCCATAGGTATGACCATGTCCCAAGACCGTCGCTACAGCTTCGAGTTCTTCCCGACCAAGACCGATGCTGGGCATGAAAAACTGATGGCAACTGCCAAGCAGTTGGCCAGCTACCACCCCGATTTCTTCTCCTGCACCTACGGTGCCGGTGGCTCCACCCGCGATCGCACGATCAACACCGTGCTGCAGCTGGAAAGCCAAGTCAAAGTACCTGCAGCTCCGCATTTGTCCTGCGTGGGCGACAGCAAGGCCGACCTGCGCAGCCTGCTGACCCAATACAAGCAAGCCGGCATCAAGCGCATCGTCGCCCTGCGCGGTGACCTGCCGTCCGGCATGGGCATGGCCAGCGGCGAGCTGCGCTACGCCAATGACCTGGTGAGCTTCATTCGCGAAGAAACCGGCGATCACTTCCACATCGAAGTGGCCGCTTATCCGGAGATGCACCCCCAGGCGCGCAATTTCGAAGACGATCTGCAGAATTTCGTGCGCAAGGCCAACGCCGGCGCCAACAGCGCGATCACCCAGTACTTCTTCAACGCAGAGAGCTACTTCTACTTCGTTGAGCGTGTACAAGCGATGGGCGTGAACATCCCGATCGTGCCGGGCATCATGCCGATCACCAACTACAGCAAACTGGCGCGCTTCTCTGACGCCTGCGGCGCGGAAATCCCACGCTGGATTCGTAAACAACTGGAAGCCTACGGCGACGACGTCAAGAGCATCCAGGCGTTCGGCGAACAGGTCATCAGCGAAATGTGTGAACAATTGTTGCAAGGTGGCGCGCCAGGGTTGCACTTCTATACCCTGAACCAGGCTGAGCCAAGCCTCGCTGTCTGGAACAACCTGAAGCTGCCACGCTAAGGTCTGTTCCGAAATGCAAAGGCCCTCATAATGAGGGCCTTTGCCGTTCTAAACGCCCACGGAATTCTGCAGTCCATGAATACAACCGCCCCGACGTCCCGCCCGCAACTGGTCTACCTGGTGTTCGGCGCAGAGACTTACCATCAGGAAGCGGTATTCAGCATCGCCAGCGCCCTGTCGTTCCTGCGGGACGAGCCGGACACAGGCATCGACATCCAGGTCTTCACCGACAACCCCGAGCCCTACCGCCTGCTGCCGGTACGGGTACGCCCGCTGGACGAAGCCACGCGCAAACGCTGGAGCGAGCCTCACGGCTACCACTTTCGCACCAAGCACGTAGTGCTGCGGCAAGTGTTGCAAGAATCCGAAGTGGCGCTGCTGATCGACACCGATACGTTTTTCCATCATTCGCCCCTGGCGCTGTTTGAACGCGTGCAACCGGGCACCCTGCTGTGCAACGCCTTCTACACCAAGTACGGCGACAACCACGAAAGCATTCTGTACAGCGCCCTGTACCAGCGCCTGCTGGACATGGGCGTGGCCGACGATGACATGATGACCCTCAATTCAGGGGTCATGGGCCTGACGCAGCAGGACGCGCACATCCTCGACCGCTCGATCGAGTTGATGGACGAACTGTTTCCCCATGCCCAGGGCGCCTACACCCTGGAAGAGTTCTGCCTGTCCATTGCCGCCTATCGCACCCTCAACGTGCGCGAATGCCCGGACCTGATCCACCACTACTGGAGCCGCAAGCAGCTGTTCCGGGCCAAGGTCAAGGCGTGGATCGCCAAGCATGGGGCAAACCCCACCAGCGCCACGGCCCTGGATGACACGCGCCAGGTTTCCGCCCACCTGCCCCGCCCGCCTCGTCTGCAACGCTTGATGTACAAGCTGATCACCCTGGCACTGCCCAAGCACCAACAGCAGTTCATCCGGGAAATCCTCTACGGCTGCTACGAACATGAAAACGAGTTCGACCAGGCGTGTGGCCCGGTTTGGTGGGACAAGGCCCGACAAAACCAGGAAGAGCGCCAGGGTCGACCGGTGGATGCCCATCTGCTGGAGCACTGGTTTGACAATCCCGTGGTGCGGCTGATTCTCGGCGAGCGGCGCGAGGCGATCTACGAACACCTGATCAAATCTCCGGGCAAGTAAACCTGGCGGGCGCCCGCAGATCACTGTGCCAGAGCTTCTCTTTAGCCCGATACAGTCGTAATCTCAGGGTATGCCTGTCACTTTCCGGTTATTGACTGCTGTTCTTTTCGCTTGCCTGAGCCTCGGTGCCCATGGCGAGAAACTGCGCATTGTCACCGAGCCCTGGGCGCCTTACGTCTACGACGACAACGGCACCATGCGCGGGCTCGACTACGAGACCACGGTGATCGTGTTCCAGCGCCTGGGCATCGATGTGGATTGGCAATTCCTGCCCTGGAAGCGCTGCCTGGCGATGCTCGACCAAGGCCAGGCCGACGGCGCACTGGATATTTTCCATAGCCATGAACGCGACGCGGTGCTGCTGTACCCCAGCGAGCCGCTGTCCGAGGTGGAGTTCGTGCTGTTCTACGCCAATCAGCGCCCACACCCGTTCCAGACCTTCGACGACCTGCGCGGCCTGACCATCGGCACCTCGCCAGGCTACCTCTATGGCGCCGAATTCAGCGAGTCCACCCTCTTCAAGCAGGAGCCGGCCGCCAGCCATGAGGCCAACTTCGGCAAACTGGCCCTTGGCCGGATCGACCTGGTGATCACGGACCGTCGGGTTGGCCAGCATGTACTCAAGGCCCTTGGACTTGAGGACCAGGTCACCCAGGCACCCCAGGTAGTCAGCAGCCAGCCACAGTTCCTGGCCGTGCGCCGCGGTGCCGGCATGGATTTGCTGGTGCAACGCTTCGCCGCCGAACTCAAACGCTTCAAGCAAGAGCCTGCCTACGCGGCCTTGAGCGCCAAATATGCGGGCAGCAGCCCGCAAACCAGCGCATCAGCCCTGCCCGTACGCACCGTTGAGCAGCAGGAAAGCAGCGCAGAGTGATTGCTCTGTTATACTCCGGCCTTTCCGCCAGGCTTACGCCCGGACGCTTCGGTCTTGCAAAAGGCACCCGACCCCGCTACAGCGCAGCTTTCAAGCCCGCGCGAGCCGTCTGAGTGCCCGCCAGCCCCAGCAGGACCGGACGGGATTGCGTTCATCTAAACGCCATTCACGCCAGGCAAGACTATCCCTCTGGGCCAAGCCCTAACTAAAACAGGATTACTCATGTCCTTTGCTTCCCTCGGTCTCTCCGAGGCTTTAGTCCGCGCCATCGAGGCAGCGGGCTATACCGAGCCTACTCCGGTGCAACAGCGGGCCATTCCCGCCGTGTTGCAAGGCCGCGACCTGATGGTTGCGGCTCAGACAGGTACTGGTAAAACCGGCGGCTTCGCCCTTCCGATCCTGGAGCGGTTGTTCCCCAACGGTCACCCGGACAAATCCCAGCGTCATGGCCCGCGCCAACCGCGCGTACTGGTCCTGACCCCTACCCGCGAACTCGCCGCCCAAGTGCATGACAGCTTCAAGCTGTATGCCCGCGACTTGAAGTTCGTCAGCGCCTGCATCTTCGGCGGCGTCGGCATGAACCCACAGGTTCAGGCCATGTCCCGCGGTGTCGACGTACTGGTTGCATGCCCGGGTCGCTTGCTCGACCTGTGCGGCCAAGGCAGCGTCGATTTGTCCCACGTGGAAATCCTCGTGCTGGACGAAGCCGACCGCATGCTCGACATGGGCTTTGTCCATGACGTGAAAAAGGTCCTCGCGCGCCTGCCGGCCAAACGCCAGAACCTGCTGTTCTCGGCCACGTTCTCCAACGACATCACCGCGTTGGCGGGCAAGTTGTTGCACAACCCCGAGCGCATTGAAGTCACGCCGCCGAACACCACGGTCGAGCGTATCGAGCAGCGCGTATTCCGCCTGCCGGCCGCCCACAAGCGTTCGCTGCTGGCCCACCTGATCACCGCCGGCGCGTGGGAACAGGTGCTGGTGTTCACCCGCACCAAGCACGGCGCCAACCGCCTGGCCGAGTACCTGGACAAGCACGGCCTCACCGCCGTCGCGATCCACGGCAACAAGAGCCAGAACGCCCGCACCAAAGCCCTGGCCGACTTCAAGGCCGGTGAAGTGCGCATCCTGGTCGCCACCGACATCGCCGCTCGCGGCCTGGACATCGACCAACTGCCCCACGTGGTCAACTTCGAGCTGCCAAACGTCGACGAAGACTACGTGCACCGTATCGGCCGTACTGGCCGGGCCGGTCGTTCGGGCGAGGCCATTTCCCTGGTCGCACCGGACGAAGAAAAGCTGCTGAAAAGCATCGAGCGCATGACCAAGCAGAAAATCGCCGACGGCGACCTGATGGGCTTCGACTCCAGCGCCGTTGAGGCCGAGAAGCCTGAAGTGCGCGAACGTCCGGACGTGCGCAACCCGCGCAACAACCCACGCGGTCCGAAGGGCGATGGCCCGAACGGCGGCGGCGGTGGTGGCGGTCGTAAAGACAAGGGCAAGGACAAGGGCGGCAAGGACAAGGCTGCGACCAATGGCCGTGGCGAACGCCCGGCCCGTGAGCAAAAGCCCCGTGAAGGCACCCCGGCCCGCGAACAGCGCCAGCCGAGCCAGCCGCCACGTGCTGCTGCCGACCGTGCTCCGGACGAGTTCCTGGACGACGACGTGGACAACTTCGGTAACCGCGTTGACTACGTGCCCCAGGCCAAGCCGGCCCAGGGCCGTGGTCGTCGTCCGGGCGCTCCAGCCCAGGGCGCAGGCGCAGGTACTCCGCGTACCGGCGGGCAGCCGCAAGGTCGCCAGAACGGTCCGCGCAGCAGCAACGGCGCCACCACCGGCACCCCGCCTGCCAAGCGCAGCGGCCCGCGCAACGGTGCACCGCGTGACGGCCAGGCCCGTCGCGAAGAGTCGCGCAACCGTCGCCCGGCGCGTGATGATCAACCTCGCCTGTCGGAGCCAGCGGTGCAAAACCCGCGCGGCGGCCCGGCACCGAAGATCATCCACAAAGAGTCGAAAAGCGATCGCACGCTGACACCTGAGCAGTTGGATCAACTGCCGGGCCGTCCACGTGGTGAAAAACCGGCGTTGCTGACCCGCAACCGCTGAGTTTTCAAAGCGCCATAAAAAATGCCCCGGATCGCGAGATCCGGGGCATTTTTGTGTGGCCGGCGAAAATTACTTCGCTTTCACACCTTCAAACGTCACGTACAGCTCAACGTTGTTGGACGCTGGACCCAGGTCCATCTGCTTGCCGAAGTCCTGGCGATTGAAGGAGGTAGTACCTTCAAAGCCGGCACGGTAGCCGCCCCATGGATCCTTGCCTTCACCCAGGAAGGTCGCCTTGACGACGATCGGCTTGGTCACGCCGTGAAAGGTCAGGTCGCCGGTCACGTCAGCAGTGACTTGGCCAGCGGCATTCTTGCCAGTGGTCTTGACGCTGGTGGAGACGAACTTGGCATCGGCAAACTTGCCAACGTCCAGGAAGTCTTTGCTGGCGATGTGCTTGTCACGTTCGGCGTGGTTGGTGAGCACGCTGGCGGTGCGGACGTTGAACTCAATCTTGCTGTCTTCAGGCTTGGCAGCATCGAAGCTGAACTTGCCGTCCAGGTCCTTGAAGGTACCGGTGATGAAGCTGTAGCCCAAGTGGCTGATCTTGAAGTCAACGAAGGCGTGCTGGCCTTCCTTGTCGACAACGTAGTCAGCTGCCATCGCCTGACCGGCAGTCAGCAGGGCAGAACCGATGGCCAGAGCGGCGAGAGTCTTTTTCAACATGCTTTCTATTCCTTGTGAGTCGAGGTTGAACATCAGGCTTTGCGCCCCAGCATACGAACCAGGGTCACATCACGATCAATGAAATGGTGTTTCAGCGCGGCCACGCCATGCAGGCCGGCGAACACCACCAATACCCAGGCCAGGTACAAATGCACCACACCTGCAGTGTCTGCCTGGTCCGGTAGCCCGGAAACCAGCGCAGGAATCTCAAACAAGCCAAACACCGGGATCCCGACACCGTCTGCGGTGGAAATCAGGTAACCGGCAATCATCACGGCAAACAGCCCGAGATACAGGAACGCGTGGCCAAACGCAGCCCCCAGACGCGTCATGCGGCTATAGCTGGCAAGCGGTGGCGGCGGCGGGCTGACCAGGCGCCAGACGATCCGCACGAGCATGATGGCGAACAGCGTAATGCCGATGCTCTTGTGCAGGTCCGGGGCGTCTTTGCGCCAGGCACTGTAGTAGTCGAGACCGACCATCCACAGGCCCAATGCGAACAGACCGAACACCACCAGGGCCACGCCCCAGTGCAAAACGATGCTGACCCAGCCATAGCGGGCCGGTGAATTACGTAGTTGCATGTCCCAAATCCCGTAAGAGCTGTGGCAAGACTATCGATTTACCTATCGAATTAAAGCGGAAAATTTCGCTTTGAAATATCGAGAAATACGATCAAGAGCGTATGCAGAGTAAGTTAACAAGAGATTAAGGACTATCCAGAAGAAACGTGACGGACTGTCCTGCGTTTACCACCAATTTACGCTTCAGACTCGCAATGGGTTGTGACACAGGCCTGCATTGCATAGGCTTGCGCGATTGTTTCGCCCGCGCACGTCGCGAGCCGCTTCGAGGAGAATGAACATGGGTTTGAATAACCAGTGGATGCAACGCGACCTTGCGGTGCTGTGGCATCCCTGCACCCAGATGAAAGACCACCAGCAACTGCCGCTGATCCCGATCAAGCGCGGTGAAGGCATCTGGCTGGAAGACTTCGAAGGCAAACGCTACCTCGACGCCGTCAGTTCCTGGTGGGTCAACGTGTTTGGCCACGCCAACCCGCGCATCAACCAGCGCATCAAGGACCAGGTCGACCAGCTGGAACACGTGATCCTCGCCGGTTTCAGCCACCAGCCGGTGATCGAGCTGTCCGAGCGCCTGGTGAAGATGACCCCCGAAGGCCTGACCCGCTGCTTCTACGCCGACAACGGCTCGTCGTGCATCGAAGTCGCGCTGAAGATGAGCTTTCACTATTGGCTCAACCGCGGCCTGCCGAACAAAAAGCGCTTTGTCACCCTGACCAACAGCTACCACGGCGAAACCATCGCCGCGATGTCGGTTGGCGATGTGCCGCTGTTCACCGAGACCTATAAAGCCCTGCTGCTGGACACCATCAAGGTGCCGAGCCCCGACTGCTACCTGCGCCCCGACGGCATGAGCTGGGAAGAACATTCCCGGAACATGTTCCTGGCCATGGAGCAGACCCTGGCCGAAAACCACGACACCGTGGCCGCCGTGATCGTCGAGCCGCTGATCCAGGGCGCCGGCGGCATGCGCATGTACCACCCGGTGTACCTCAAGCTGCTGCGCGAAGCCTGCGACCGCTATGGCGTGCACCTGATCCACGACGAAATCGCCGTGGGCTTTGGCCGCACCGGTACGATGTTCGCCTGCGAACAGGCCGGCATCCGCCCGGACTTCCTGTGCCTGTCCAAGGCCCTGACCGGCGGCTACCTGCCGCTCGCCGCCGTAGTCACAACCGACGATGTGTACGACGCCTTCTACGACGACTACCCGACCCTGCGCGCCTTCCTGCACTCCCACAGCTACACCGGCAACCCGCTGGCCTGTGCGGCGGCCCTGGCGACCCTGGATATCTTCGAAGAAGACAACGTCATCGAAAACAACAAGGCCCTGGCCCAGCGCATGGCCACCGCCACCGCGCACCTGGTGGACCATCCGCACGTCTCGGAAGTGCGCCAGACCGGCATGGTGCTGGCCATTGAGATGGTGCAGGACAAGGCCACCAAGACCGCCTACCCGTGGCAGGAACGCCGTGGCCTGAAGGTGTTCGAGCATGCGCTGGAGCGAGGCGCTCTGCTGCGGCCGTTGGGCAGCGTGGTGTACTTCCTGCCACCGTATGTGATCACCCCGGAGCAGATCGACTTCCTGGCTGAAGTGGCCAGCGAAGGGATCGACATTGCCACCAACAGCAAGGTCAGCGTGGCGGTGCCCAAGGATTTCCACCCGGGGTTTCGTGATCCGGGCTGATTGAGTTGATCGTTCCCACGCTCCGCGTGGGAATGCAGCCATGGACGCTCCGCGTCCGCCCTGCACACTATTTCCAGAGAACAGAAATGAGACTGTCCCGCTTTTTTGTCGACGCCCCCCTGAGCCTTGGCGACCACGAGTTGCCGGAAGCCCAGGCGCACTACATCAGCCGCGTATTGCGCATGAGCGAAGGCGACCCCGTGCAGTTGTTCGACGGTTCCGGACAGGAGTTTCGCGCCAGCTTGCTGGAAGTCGGCAAAAAACGCGTGGTGGTGCAAGTCACCGAAACCTTCGCCGGGCAGGTCGAGTCGCCGTTGCAGATTCACCTCGGCCAGGGCCTGTCCCGTGGCGAGCGGATGGACTGGGCGATCCAGAAAGCCACCGAGCTTGGGGTGAATGAAATCACCCCGATCTTCAGCGACCGCTGCGAAGTGCGCCTCAAGGACGAACGCGCCGACAAACGCCTGCAGCACTGGCGCCAGGTGGCGATCAGCGCGTGCGAGCAGTGCGGTCGCTCGCGAGTGCCGGTGATTCACCCACCGCTGTTGCTGGCGGATTGGTTGAAACAGGCCGAAGCGGATTTGAAGCTGGTGCTGCACCCGGTGGCCGAGCCCCTGGTGAGCCACGCCAAGCCTGGGAGCCTGGCCTTCCTGATCGGGCCGGAGGGTGGATTGACTGATGGCGAAGTCGAAACGGCACAAGGTGCGGGGTTTCATGCCGCACGGTTGGGCCCACGGGTGCTGCGTACCGAAACTGCGCCAGTCGTGGCGCTGGCCGTAGCCCAACAACTCTGGGGCGACTTCTAAACCCGTTTTGCAAACCCAATCAAATGTGGGAGCGGGCTTGCACTCCGCTACTCCACCGGGTCACTCACAGGCGTCGCAATAATCGCCTTCAACTCACTGGTCATCGGGAATTCCAGGTTCAAGCCCTTGGGCGGGATCGGCTGCTCAAACCAGCGCTGGTAAATGCCGTTGATCTCCCCCGAGCTGTACAGCCCGGCCAGGGTCTCATTGACCACCGCGAGAAACTGCGGGTCGTCCTTGCGCACCATGCAGCTGTAGATTTCCCGCGACTGTTCTTCCCCGACCACCACCCACTTGTGCGGGTCCCTGGCCTTGGCGCGCTCCCCGTAGAGCAACGCGTCATCCATGTAGAACGCCGCCGCCCGGCCGGATTGCAGCATCTGGAAGGCTTCGCCGTGGTCCTTGGCGCTGATCACCGACATGTTCAGTTTGTGATCAACGTTGTAGCTCTTGAGGAACCGCTCGTTGGTGGTGCCGGCGGTGGTTACCACGTTCTTGCCTTGCAGGTCGGCGAAGCTTTTGATGCCGCTGTCGTTGGCGGTCAGCAACTGGCCCTTCACGTAGATAAACCCGTAGGAAAACGCCACCTGCTTCTGCCGCTCGGCGGTCACGCCGGTGGAACCGCATTCCAGGTCCACGGTGCCGTTTTGCACCAGGGCAATGCGGGTCTGGGAAGTCACCAGGTTGTACTTCACGTTGAGCTTCGGCACACCGGTTTTCTGCTGGATACGCTCGACGATCTTGTTCGCCAGCTCCACCGAATAGCCCATGGGCTTGCCGCTGTGATCCCCCACATAGGAAAACGGCACCGAGGCATCGCGGTAGCCGAGGGTGATGCTCCTGGCGTTGGCGATCTTGCTAAGCGTACCGTCCAAGGGGGCCTCGGCGGCATGGGCCTGAGCCCCCAACAACAGCCCCAGAGTGCAGCCGATCAACGTGATTTTTTGCATTGTTATTCTCCGTTGGTGGTTAAAGGTTCAGGTACGGCGCACTGCAATGACACTGATCTCGACCAGCACGTCCGGTCGCGCCAACTGCGCCTGCAACGTGGTACGCGTCGGTGCCTGCCCCGGCGATAGCCAGGCGGACCAGACTTCATTCATCGGCGCAAAACCCTCCTGGATATTGTTCAGGTAGATGGTCGCATTCAGCAGATGATCCTTGTCGCTGCCGGCCTCGGCCAGCAGCGCATCAATCCTGGCCAGCACCTGTTCGGTCTGGGTCTTCACATCGCGGCCTTCGCCCGGCACCTGGCCGGACAAAAACACCAGGTCCTGAAACACCACGGCGCCAGACAAGCGGCTGTTGCTGTTGATTCGGGTGATGGTCATCGAAATATCCTCAAGCGGCTCGGGGCGCGAAGCCCTGCATATCAATGGAAGTGGTGTGCCGGCCAATCAACTCGGCCAGTACCTGGCCGCTGCCGCAAGCCAGGGTAAACCCGAGGGCGCCGTGGCCGAGGTTAAGCCACAGGTTGCTGTAGGCGCTGGCACCAATCAACGGCACGCCGGTAGGCGTGGCCGGGCGCATACCGGCCCATTCGACCGCGTGCTGGTAGTCACCGGCCAGCGGGAACGTCTCAAGTGCCTGGCGTTTAATCAGCGCCAGGCGCTTGGGTTCCAGGCGGGTGTCGAAGCCGACAATATCCACCATCGCCGCCACCCGCAGTTGCTCACCGATGCGCGCGTAGACGATCTTGCGGTCGTAATCGGTGATGCTGATGTTCGGCGCCTGATGCTGCGCGCCAATCGGCACGCTCAGGCTGTAGCCCTTGAGGGGATACAGCGGCAGTGACATACCCGGCAAGGCCAGTTCGGGGCTGCGGTGCCCGGCGGCCAGCACCAGGTGCTGCACCGGCAAGACTTCACTACCCATTTCGATAGCCTGCACGGCGCCTGCGCTGTGACGAATCGCCGTCACCTTGCGCCCCAACAGGAACGTGCAACGCCCCGACGCTTCAAGGCGCGCCGCCAGTTGCTGGCAGAACCCATGGCAGTCGCCGACCTCTTCATTGGGCGTATAGATGCCGCCGGCAAAACTGGCGCTGTCCAGGGTCGGTTCCAGCCGTGCGCAGTCCGCCGCCGAGAGCACTTGCTGTTGCAGCGGGTCGGTCACTTTATTCAAGGCGCGTTCATAGCTGTCGAGGCTGCGAAAGGTCACCAGCTTGCCGTTGCGCCGCCAGTGGAAACCGCCCAGTTGGTCTTCTTCACGCCAGCGTTGCAGGGTGCCCTGGCTCAAGGACGCCAGGCGCAGCAGGTGGGCCGCATTGCGCTGGTTCACCGAGCCACGGCAGGCGCCCAGGAACGAGGCCATCCAGCGCCACTGCGCCGGGTCCATGCGCGGGCGCAGCTTCAGCGGCGAGTCACCGCGCAGCATCCAGCCGATGGCTTGCAACGGCACACCCTTGTCGGCCAGCGGTGCGACATAGCGGTAGGACAACTGCCCGCCGTTGGCGAAGCTGGTCTCGCTGCCCAGGGTTTCCCGGGCTTCGACCACCGTCACCTGCATGCCGGCACGCACCAGCGCGTAGGCACTCGCCAGGCCGATAACCCCGCCACCGATGATGCAAACCTGCTGAGCCATGTGCGTCCCTTAACCGTGCGATGTCAGGCTTGAAGGTTAGAGGCAGGTGACAGCGGCGGGACAATGAATAAAGATGGGTCACCCATAAACAAAGGTTATGGACTGCCCATGCGCTTGCGTCATATCGAAATCTTCCAGGCCATCCGCCAGACCGGTTCCATCAGCGCCGCCGCCCAGTTGCTGCATGTCTCGCAGCCGGCGGTGAGCAAGGTGCTGCAGCACGCCGAGTTGCAGTTGGGGTTCCCGCTGTTCCTGCGTATACGCGGCAAGCTGCAGCCAACCCCGGAAGCGCTGGCGCTGGAGCGCGAAGTCGACAAGGTGACCGAAAGCCTGCAAGGCGTGCGGCGCCTGGCGCAGAACCTGCGCCGCGAGCCGGGCCAGAGCCTGCGTATCGGCGCCACACCCGCGCTGGCCTTGTCGTTGCTGCCGCCGGCCATCCGCGAATGGACCCAACGCTACCCGGACATCGCCTGCGAGCTGTCCAGCGCCCACAGCCGCGAGCTGGTGCAAAACCTGTTGATGCGTGAGGTCGACGTGGCGCTGACCCTGCAACCGCCCGATCACCCAGGGCTGAACGCCCAGCCGTTGGCCCACGGCGTGCTGGTGGCGCTGGCGCCGCAGGGTTACTGGAAGGAAAACGAGCTGGGCAAACCGTTGCCGCTGATGGCCCTGGCGGGCGCGCCGTTGATTGGCCTGTCCAGCGCCGACCCGTTGTCGGCGAAGCTGGACAGCTACCTGGAAGCGGTCGATCCACCGCCACGGGTCAGCATCGCAGTGCAGACCTATTCCCTGGCCAGGGCCATGGTCGAATCCGGCGCCGGGCTGGCGGTGATTGATCCGTTCACCGCCCTCGGCGCATCACCGGCCACTACTTGCATTCGCCCCCTTGCGCCGCCACTGCCAATCACCTTGTACGCCCTGACCCGCGCCGACGAACCGCCGCCGCATATGCTGGCGAGCCTGTTGGAGATCTTCGGCAGCCGGGCCCATGAGCAATTGGACCGGCTATAACACGTACCCCATGATCGCCACGAAATGCAGCAGGCTGCCGCCAATCACGAACAAATGCCAGATCCCGTGGGAGTGCCGCAAGCGGTCCTCCAAGGCAAAGAAAATAATGCCCACGGTATACAGCACCCCGCCCGACGCCAGCCAGGCAAACCCGGTAGGCCCCAGCGCAGCAATCAGCGGCTTGACCGCCACCAGCACAATCCAGCCCATCACCGCATAGATCACGATCGACAAAATCCGCGCCTCGGAGCGTGGCTTGATCTCCTGCAGGATGCCGATCACCGCCAGCCCCCACACAATCCCGAACAGCGTCCAGCCCCACGGCCCGCGCAGCGTCACCAGGCAAAACGGCGTGTAGCTGCCGGCAATCAGCAGGTAGATCGAAAAGTGATCGACCTTCTGCATGATCGCTTTCTTGCGCCCGCGCACGCTGTGGTAAACGGTGGACGCGCTGTACAACACCAGCAATGTGAAACCGTAGATCGCTACGCTGACAATCTTCCAGGGGTTGCCGTCCATACTGGCCACCACCAACATCCATACCGCACCCACAAAAGCCGCAACCGCCCCGAGCAAGTGGCTCCAGGCGTTGAATCGTTCCCCGTGATACATGTGTCACTCACCTCGAATAACGGTTATCACCTCGACCATTCTGACGTCACCCACCCAATATCAGGTAACAACCTTTCTTCATTTGCCCAAATACACATGCCGATGGATGATTCGCTTCATCCTGTAGGAGCTGGCTCGCCGGCGATAGCGGTGGGTCAGCCATACATCTGCTGCTGATATACCGCTATCGCCGGCAAGCCAGCTCCTACATAAAAGCCCCTCATCGGTAACGCCCATGCCCGACCTCGAACCTGCCCAGCCCCACCCGAGTCTGTGGCAATTGTTTTACAACTTCGCCATGGTCGGCCTGTTCGGCTTTGGCGGCGTGATGCCCTGGGCGCGGCAGATGATGGTCGACCGCAGGCAGTGGGTCAGCGAACAAGGCTTCAACGAGCTGCTGACCACCGGCCAATTCTTTCCCGGGCCGAATATCGCCAACGTCGGCATCATCTACGGTCGGCGCCTGCACGGTTTGCCGGGTGCGGTTGTGACCGTGGTCGGCTTGTATCTGTTCCCCTCGCTGATCACCGTGCTGGCCGGCTTCGCCTATGCCAAATGGTGGACCCATGACGTGGTGCAGCAGATCTTCGGCGCGGTGATGCCGATCGCCACCGGGCTGATGCTCGGCACCACTCTGCGCCTGCTCAAGGCCATGCCGCGAACCCTGGCGAATTACAGCGCGTTCGTCCTGACCTTCGTGTTGATGGCGGTGCTGGTGCTGCCGTTGTGGATGGTCCTGCTGATCTGCATTCCCAGCTCGTTGGCCTTGAGCTTCATGGGCAAGCGGAAGGTGGCCGGCTGATGCAGAGCGTGCTGTTTCACCTGATGATCCAATGCGCGCTGTGGTCGCTGATGGCGATTGGCGGCAACACCGTGGCCCTGAGCGATATCCATCGCTACACCGTCACCGACATGAACTGGATCACCGACGCCCAGTTCGTCGCCTTCTTCGCCCTGTCCCAGGCATTGCCCGGGCCCAATGGCATGTTCCTGGTATTTATCGGCCAGCAAGCCGCCGGGTTGCCCGGCGCCCTGGTGGCCCTGACCGCCAAGCTGGTGCCCTGCTCGGTACTCACCTACCTCGGCGCCGGCTGGCTGGAAAAACACAGCAAAACCCCGTGGGTGCAGCGGGTCAAAGGCAGCCTGCTGCCGATCTCCATCGGGCTGATCCTGGCCGCCAGCTACATCCTGATGAACAGCCTGGAAAACAACGCCACCAGCCTGGTACTGACCCTGGCCAGCGCCGCCGTGGTGTATTACACAAGGCTCAACGCGATCTGGCTGATCATCCTCGGCGTAGTGTTGGGCCTGTGCAGTGCATGGCTGGGAGTGAACTGGTTTTAGGGGCACAATCGACGGCATTCGAACAAGAGTCACGCCCATGCTGATCGACGAAGAATTCACCCTCAAGAAGCTGGAGATCTTCCTGGCGTTCATGCGCACCGGTAACCTGGCGCGGGCGGCGGCTGAATTGCAGACCAGCAACGTCAGCGTGCACCGGGCGATCCACTCCCTGGAAAACGCCCTGCGCTGCCCGCTGTTCAAGCACGAAGGGCGCAACCTCACGCCGCTGGAAAGCGCCTATGTGCTGGAAGAGCGTGCGCAGAAGCTGGTGCAGGATGTGGTGGACAGTGTGCGGGTGACCCGCGAGGCCGCCGGCTTTTCCGCCGAGCGCTTCAAGCTGGGCTCGCTGTATTCGCTGACGGTGAAGACCGTGCCGCAGTTGATCATGGGGCTGAAGATTCGCCGTAGCGAGCTGAATATCGACCTGATCCTCGGGTCGAATTTCGACCTGCTGTACAAGCTGAAGAACATGGAAGTCGATGCGATCCTGATCTCCCTCGACGAGCACGCCAACGATCCGGACTGCGAGCAGATCGCGCTGTTTTCCGACGACATCTTCCTCGCCACCCCGGCCGATTCACCCTTCGACCGCGAACAGGAAATCGACCTGGCGGACGTGCGCGACGCCACCTTCATCACCCTCACCCAAGGCTTCGCCACCCATCAGGATGGCAACCGCGTATTCAAGCAGGCAGGGTTCGAGCCGAAGGTGGCGATGCAGGTCAACGACATCTTCACCCTGCTGAGCATGGTCAGCTCGGGGGTGGGTTATGCGCTGCTGCCGGGGCGGATTGCGGCGGTGTATGAGAACCGGGTCAAGCTGATTCCCCTGCAACCGCGCTACCGTTTGCAGCAGCACATTGGCGTGGTGTTTCTGAAAGCCAAGGAGCGCGACCCGAACCTGCTCGCGCTGTTGGCGGAGTGCCGGATGTATGCGAACCGCCAAACCTGACAATGATCCCCTGTGGCGAGGGAGCTTGCTCCCGCTCGGCTGCGCAGCAGTCGTAAAATCAGCGCCCGCGTTGTTTCAGGAAGAATGCATTGGGACCGCTTCGCGCTCCAGCGGGAGCAAGCTCCCTCGCCACAAAAGCGGTCGACACCTCTCGGGTCAGCCGACGATCCCGCGCACGATGAAGTACAGCACCGACGGCCCCAGCAAACACCCAAGCCCGGTGTGAAAGGTGGCGGTCAGTGCGCCATACGGCACCAACCGCCGGTCCGTCGCTGCCAGTCCTGCCGTCACGCCGCTCACCGTACCGGCCAGGCCGCCAAACACCATCGCCGAGCGCGGGTTATCCAGGCCCATCCAGCGTGCCGCCATGGGCGTGCCCACCATCACCAGGATCGCCTTGATCAACCCAGTCGCGATGGACAGCGCCACCACATCCGAGCTTGCACCCAACGCCGCCCCGGTCACCGGCCCGACGATGTAAGTCACCGCGCCCGCGCCGATGGTGGTCATGCTGATCGCATCGCGATAACCAAACGCCCAGGCGATACTCGCGCCCACAATAAACGGCAACACCGTGCCCAACAGCAAGGCAATTGCACCAATCAAGCCGGCCTTGCGCGCCTCGGTGGCCTGTACTTCAAACGCCGTGGCCACGATGGCAAAGTCCCGCAGCATGGCGCCGCCCATCAAGCCGATCCCGGAAAACAGCGCCACGTCCGCCAGGCCTTTCTGCCCGCCGGTCAAGGTGCCGCCCACCCAGGCCAGCACCAGCCCGATCACAATCGCGATGGCCGACCCGTGGATGCGTCCGAAGGTCAGGCGCTTGGACAGCACCACCGAAATCCACATCACCACGCCAACAAATGCAAAGGCGGTGACCAAGCCGTTATTTGCCAGGCCTTTCTCGATGAGTTCCCACATATCAGCGACCTCCCGCGACAGGTGCAGCCGCAATCAGCGGCTCTTCATCGGGCAGCGGTTCGCCCTTGTGCGTGCGGCTGATCAAGGCAATCGTGCAACCGCACACCACCACCGAACCAATCGCCGCCAGCACCGCCACCGGGCCGCCGTGCAGCGCGGTGACCACGTTCTGTTGCGCCGCCATCGCCACCACCACCGGGATGTACATGGCACCCCAGAAGCCGACACCCATCTCGCATTCCTTGGTCATGCCGCCGTGTTTGTGCATCCACAGCCGTGCGCAGATCAGCAGGATCATCGCGATCCCCACCCCGCCCACGTTGGATTTGACTCCCAGCAACACGCCGAGCATGTCGCCCAGAATCACGCCGGCCAACATGCAGATCGCCAGCAACGCCACACCGTAAATAATCATGATGGTTGTCCTCAAAGTGCTTCATCGAAATTGTTGTTTTTGTGCTTCGAAAGCCTTGGGCGGCAATGCCGATCCGATAAAGATGAATACCGTACCTGTGGCGAGGGAGCTTGCTCCCGTTGGGCTGCGTAGCGGCCCTGAAATCCTCGGAGCGCTGCGCACTCCAACGGGAGCAAGCTCCCTCGCCACAGGTCATTGGTGACCCACTCTATCTCTTGACCGACCAGCATCAGCCTTGGTGGAGCTCTATCGGTGATGGTTTCCCTCCTCTCGCAGCAAGGCCTGCAAGGTGTCCAGGCGGGCGCCTTCGAAGGCGATGACGGTGCCTTGCTCGAACACCCGGCGCGCAAGGCCTGTAAGCACGGCACCGGGAGGCAGTTCGATATGCAGGCGCACACCGCGCTCGAAGGCGCTTTGCACGGTGCCGCGCCAGTCGACGATGCGGCACATGTTGAAGGCGAGGTCGTCGCGCAGGTGTTCGGTGTTGTGGATCGGCCGGGCGCGGGTGCTGCTCAGGTAGGTGATGCTCGGCGGTTTCAGTGTCACTTGGGCGAATGCTTCGGCCAGGGCCTCGGCGGGTTTTTCCAGCAGTACGCAATGAGACGGCACGCTGACGGCCAGGCGTTTGGCGACGCCGTTGCCGCGCACCAGATTGGCGACCGCCTTCATGGCCTCATCGCTGCCGGCGATGACCGTCTGGTTGTCGGCATTGATATTGGCCAGGTAAACCGGGGTTTGCGGGCTGTGGACCTGAGCAAGCAAGGCCTCGACGGTGGACAGGTCCGGGCCGATAAGGGCGGTCATGCCGTAGCCGTG
The DNA here is from genome assembly GCF_013386245.1 of Pseudomonas sp. 21615526. Classification (NCBI taxonomy): domain Bacteria; kingdom Pseudomonadati; phylum Pseudomonadota; class Gammaproteobacteria; order Pseudomonadales; family Pseudomonadaceae; genus Pseudomonas; species Pseudomonas sp. 21615526. The sequence goes on from NZ_JACAOM010000015.1 coordinate 209,653, forward strand.
GGGATACGCGTGTTGCATCAATTCGCCGCGCAGGCTGACGAGTTTCAACGCGTCGGCAAAGTCCAGCGAGCCGGCGATCACGGCGGCCGGATAGGCACCAATGGACAGGCCGGCGACGTAATCGGGGGTGTGTTCCAGCAAACGCGCACTGGCCACACCGGCAATCAACAGGCAGAGCTGCACGGCACGGGTCGAGGCCAGCGCTTCGGCAGAATCCAGGGTAAGCACATCCTCATTGAGGGCAGCACTGGCTTCGTCCAGCACCGCACGCGGCAATTGCTGGAGCATGCCGGGACGCTGGGCGCCCTGCCCCGGGAGTGCCAGGAGGCTGCTCATGCCACGGCCTGCCAAGGATCGAGCACCAACTGCGCGCCGCTGGCGTTCTTCAGCAGCACGCGACGCGAACCACCGGCCCATTCACGCAACGCGACCGCGCCAAAAGGCGTTTGCAGTTGCAGGTCGACGGCGCACACCGCCGTATCCAGTATCGCCAGCAGGTCCTCTGCATCGCTGCGATCAAGGCGCTCGGGCGTGCGCAGAATCAAATCCAGATCGCTCTTGGCATGCAGCGCTTCGACGCCGCTGGCCAACTCGAAACCCGCACTGCCGGTGACGCCCCAACTCTCTCCCGCCAGCACCGGTTGCAACTGAGCGAGGGCCTGCAACGCCGGCAAATCCCTTGGCGAGATCACACCGCGCAGGTCTTCCGGCACCACGCGCCGCTGCACCGCCGCCATCGGCATCACGGCGGCGAAGCGCTGCTCGCGCAAGCGCCCGCGTACCCCCACCGCTACTTGGCCCGGCGACGCGACGGCACGCCGCACCACCACCGGATGCCCAGCGGCCAATGCTTCCAGCACCCAGGCCGGCGCATCAGCGGGCGCATGCGCCGGGGTCATGCCCCAGAGCAAGTCGTGAGCGTTCACCATTGCTCCCGCAGCAGTTGGCGCACGTGGCTGGAGGCCGCGCGGTTAGTGGCGCCCAGGCGACCGCTCAGGTCCCGACCGCTGGCCTGCACATCCTTGATCGCCTGCACCAGGCACTCGCTGACCCGCGCCACATCTTCGCTGGTGGGCTGCTCGATCTGGCTGACCGACAAGGTCTCCCAGAGCAAGCCGAGGCTGGCATAGCTGTCGATGTCATAGGCCATCGGCGGCACGCTGGCGGCCAGGGTTTCCAGCTCTTCAACACTGCGCAGGGTTACCCGCGCCGCCGAAGCCTTGCCCATGGCATGCACCATCACGCCGGGGTCGCGCAGGGCAATCAGGCGGTTGGCCTGGTAACCATGGGCGAGGAAGGCGCCGGACATCGCCTTGCCCACCAGCAGCGCGATCACCGGGTGACCGGCCAGGCGGGCACGGGCGTAGCTGTCGGCAGCGGCGGCCAATGCCTGGTGAATGCCCAAGGCCTCTTCGCGACGACCGTAGGCCTGGCTCGGCACATCCACGATGGCAATCAGCGGACGCTTGTCGCCGGTGTTGATCGCCTCATCAACCGCCTTGGCCAAGCCCCAGCCTTCCAGCAAACCGACTTCACCGTTGCGAGCGCGAGGGAAGCGGTTTTGCGGGTCGGTGACCACCGCGATAAAGCGCACTGGCTGATCACCGAGCACACCGTCGGCAACTTTCAGCGAGTTCGGCAAACCGCTCACTGGCGCTGCGTCGCCGCTCAATGCGTTGAACCACTGCAAACCTCTCATGAGCGTTCTCCCTGATACAGATCGCGAACCGTCGCCGGGTCGATTTGCGGTTCGGCGTTCAGTGCGGCCAGGCGTTCCAGATAGTGATCAACCTGACGGCTGCGCTGGTTTTCCGGCAAGCCTTGTTGCAGCAGCTCAGTGATCTGCTGCTGAATCTGCGCCACGTCGTCGGCCACATACCGGTCGGCCAAGCCACTGTTGAAACGCTGCTCACCGCCGGTCAGGCTCCAGATGAAGGGCCGGTCACGGGAGTCGTATTCTTCAAGGCCGGCTTCCTGCTCGATTACCTGCGGGCCGTTCAGGCCAAGGCGCGCCTCACGGGTCACCAGCAGATAACTGCACAAGCCTGCCGCGATGGACATGCCGCCAAAGCAACCGACGCTGCCCGCCACCACGCCGATCACCGGCTGGTACTGGCGCAGGTCGACAATCGCCGCATGGATATCGGCGATGGCAGCCAAGCCCAGGTTGGCTTCCTGCAAGCGCACGCCGCCGGTTTCCAGCAGCAGGATGGCGCGCGTCGGGATGCCGTTGCGGTTGTCTTCAGCAGCCAACTCCAGTGCACCGGCCATCTTCGCGCCGCCGACTTCACCGAGACTGCCGCCCTGGAAATTGCCTTCGATGGCCGCGATGACCACCGGCAAGCCGGCGATGCTGCCCTTGGCGATCACCACGCCGTCATCTGCCTGCGGCACCACGCCCTGGCGGCTCAGCCACGGCGACATGACGCGCTGGAACGGGTCGATCAGTTCGCGATAGCTGCCCGCGTCGAGCAAGGCCTTGGCTCGTTGCCGGGCGCCGAGTTCGACGAAGCTGTGTTTGTTCAGCAAGTCAGTCATGACCGATCTCCTCGAAGCCTTGCTCCAGGCGCAAGCGCACCACGCCGGGTGTGGCGCCGAAGTCGTGGATATCGATGTTCAATGCGGGGGGTGTCTGTTCCTGGAAGATCCGTTCGAACAGATGCTGCCAACGCAGCTGCGCACCGTTCACCGAGGTCTGCACCTGGATCGTCAGGGTGCCGGCGGTTCCCGGTTCCAGCAGCACTTCGAGGTCGCCGGAGCCGACGCAACCTACCAGCGCGCGGCCCTTTGCGGGCTGCCCGGCGGGGAATTCAAAGGATAAGGTTTCCATCACAGCGCTCCGTCGAGGCGGTCGATAAACAGGCAGGCGGCCAACAGGTCGGCGGCGCCACCGGGGGAGGCATTCAGCGCCAGCAGTTGCTGGTCCAGCTCATGAAGTTGGCGGCGGCCGGCGAGGCTTGCGCTGCCGCCGGCGTCCAGTACGGCTTGGGCGCCCTGCTGCATGGCCTGCAAGCCTTCAGGGCCGGCGCGGTAGAGCACGCAGGTGTCGGCCAGATCGGTCATGATCGCCAGCAAGGCGTCGAGGCGCGCGTTCTGTTCGCCGTGTTGCTGCAGGCGGCTTTTCTTCAGTTGGGGCAGGCCGCGTTGCAGCACCGACGGAAAGCCCAGTTGCGCCTCTTCGCGGGCACCGCGTGCGCCGTAGCGTTGTGCGACCTGGGCGCCGTGGCTCAGCGGTTGCGGTGCGTAACGGTCGTTGAGCAAGGCCAGGCGGGCGGCGCGCAACGTCACCGCGCTGGCAGTGCAGGATTCGGGTTGCAGTGCGGCGGCGGCGACTAACAGGCCAAGGGCCCAGATCGCGCCGCGATGGGTATTAACGCCGCTGGTGGTGACGAGCATCGCCTGCTCACCTTCGCGACCGATGCGCCCGAGGGCTTCACGCAGGGGCAAACCGACTTCGCCAAATTCGACAGCGGCCTCGGCCATTTCCTTGAACGCCGGCCACAGCGACAGCGCCGAGGCGTGCATCAAGCCGAGGTGCAAATCGGTATGGGCGCCGTTGCCGCGACGGTCTACCAGGGCGGGTTTCGGCGACAGGTCCGCCTCATCAATCAAGGCGTCGACGGCCATGTCGGCCAGGCGTTCGGCCAGCGTCAGGTCGTGCAGTTTGAGTGCGTGCATTTACCAGCTCCTGAACTTGGCGGGCGGGTTGTACAAGCCACCGGACCACTCCACCAGATCGGCCACGCTCTTGGCGGCCAGCAGCTCGCGGGTGGCATCGGTGCGGCGGATGCCGAGGTCTTCGGGCAGCGCAATCAAGCCTTCGCGACGCATGCGTGCGGTGTCCTTGGGGTTGTGGCGCAAGCCGATGGCGGTCACCCCGGCCACGGCGGCGATCATCGCCTGGCGCTCTTCCAGGGAACGGGCCTTGTACAGGTAGGCGATGCCTTCTTCGGTGAGCAGGTGCGTGACGTCATCGCCGTAGATCATGATCGGCGCCAGGGGCATGCCGCTTTTGCGGGCGACTTCCACCGCGTCGAGGGTTTCGACAAAGGTGGGTTTGCCGCCTTCCTGGAAGGTCTCGACCATCTGCACCACGAGCTTTTTGCCGCGTTCGAGCAAGGCCTCGGGAGCGTCGTCGTGGCGCATGTCGAGCCAGGCGGGTGTGCCATGGCGGCGACCGCGCGGGTCGTGGCCCATGTTCGGCGCACCACCAAAACCGGCGAGGCGGCCACGGGTAACGGTGGAGGAATGCCCGTCCCCATCGACCTGTAAGGTGGCGCCGATAAACAGGTCCACCGCGTATTGGCCGGCCAGTTGGCAGAACATCCGGTTGGAACGCAGCGAGCCGTCGCGACCCGTGAAGAACACATCCGGCCGGGCGGCGATGTAGTTCTCCATGCCCAGTTCGGTGCCGAAGCAATGCACGCTTTCGACCCAGCCGCTTTCGATGGCCGGGATCAAGGTTGGGTGCGGGTTGAGGGTCCAGTTGCGACAGATCTTGCCCTTCAGGCCCAGGGATTCACCGTAGGTCGGCAGGATCAATTCGATGGCGGCGGTGTTGAAACCGATGCCGTGGTTCAGCGATTGAACGTTGTGTTTTTCATAGATGCCGCGGATCGCCATCATCGCCATCAACACATGCACGGGCTTGATGTGGCGTGGGTCGCGGGTGAACAGCGGTTCGATGTAGAAGGGCTTGTCAGCGACCACCACGAAATCGACCCAGCTCGCGGGGATGTCGACGCGAGGCAGGTCGGTGACGTCATCCACCAGTTGGTTGACCTGGACGATGACGATGCCATCGCTGAAGGCGGCCGGCTCGATCAGCGCTGGCGTGTCTTCAGTGCTGGGGCCGGTGTAGATATTACCGGCGCGGTCGGCCATGAAGCCGGCCGACAGGACCACGTTGGGGATCAGGTCCACCACCAGCCGTGCGTAGAGTTCGATGTAGGTGTGGATCGCGCCGATTTCCAACAGGCCGTCTTCCAGCAACTGGCTGATGCGCAGGGACTGGGTGCCGGCGAAGGAGAAATCCAGCTTGCGGGCGATGCCCTTTTCAAACAGGTCCAGGTGCTCGGAGCGGCCGACGCTGGGCATGATCATGTGCAGGTCGTGGAGCTTGGCGGGGTCGGCCTTGGCCAGGGAGCGCGAGAGGAAATCGGCCTGCTTCTGGTTGTTGCCTTCCAGCACCACGCGGTCGCCGGGGAGGATCAGGGCTTCCAGGGCTTCGACAATGCGCTCGCTGGGGAGCACGGCGCCATCGGCGAAGGATCGCACCAATGCGAGGCGGCGCTGCTTCTCATCGCGCCGCCGCGTCCAGCGCGAGTCGGGGGAAGTTGTTGTTGTCATGGTCGCTCCACGGGATTTGCTGTCGTGGGCTGTACCTTAGGAGGGTATTGGGGGGGCATCAATCAAGCTGGGCGGTGAACCGTTACGATTGGAGTAATGGTTCATTAGCAAACGCTGAGGCTCGGGCTCAACACAGTTCAAATGTGGGAGCGGGCTTGCTCGCGAATGCGGTGGGTCAGTTGATAAATCGGGTACTGACACACCGCATTCGCGAGCAAGCCCGCTCCCACATTTGCTCAGCGCTGTTCGGGAGAACGTACGCAGAAGTCCCAAAATGGGAACGATCAGTCCCTTTTTGGGACTGATCTCGCTTCATCACCCAAGCCGCTATTTCTGGTTAGTCACCCACTGTTCGACCTCCTTCAATAGCGCTTGAGTATGCGCAATCAGTTGCTCCAACAACCCCTCATCCTCATCCATATACCCTTCATATTCCGCCAGGTTGCGGCGCTCGTGGCATAGCGCAAACAGTCTTACCTGAACCTTGTTGGCTGCGGTGGTATGAAGCAGGCATTGGAACACCAGATAGCGCTTGTCCGAGCGATAGCCGTGCAAGCGCAAGGCTGTGAGGGCGATTGCGTGGGCCGCGTTGTAAGCCAAATCAAAACGGCTGGCGAAAGATAATTGCGGGGTTTTGGCGTCCTTCAATCGATCACGGGCAGAGCGCATCAACCCATCACATTCCGTGCGATCCGGCGGCTCAGCCTTCAAGCCACCACTACGTTGCAGGTTCTCCAGGTTGGCCTTGCTGTCCATCCTTGGACTCCACGGGGTTTTCCCCAATCAGGTTGATCTTGTCCTGCTCCGCCACCCGCTGCACAAAACTATGACCGGCATTCCATTTGCCGATCCAGTCTTCGGGGGTATAGAGCGTCGGGTTGATGGTGCGGCCCAGTTGCTCTTCCAGCGGCATGAGCTGCTCCATGACTTCACTGTAGTTGAGGCTTTCGCCGATCAGCATCAGATCTATGTCACTGGATGAGTGCGCCTCGCCCTTGGCGATGGAACCGTAGATAAATGCCCACTTCAGTTGCGTGGCAAATGGAGCCAGTGCGTTGCGCAATGGCTCATCCAGGCTCAGGGTCTTGCGCACGATGGCCAACAGCTCCGAGTAAACGGGGCACTGCGGGTTGGCCTGGTAGTGGGTTTGGTTGCCCTGGCGCGTCACCGTCAGGATGCCTGCCAACTGCAAACGCTCCAGCTCGCGGGTCAGGCTGCCCTTGCCCACCTTTGCCCAGCGGGCGATTTCATTGGTGAAGAAGCTATGGTCGGGCTTGCCAAAGAGCAAACCCAAGACTTTCTGCTGAGTCACGGTGAATAGCGCAGTGCTAAGGGGCAGGGTTTGCATGGCAGCGACCGAAGAGTCCCAAAAAGGGAACGATAGGTCCCTTTTTGGGAACGATCAAGTTTTTAGGCTGCGCAAGAAGGAGCAACCTGCTCCAGTGCCTGATCAACCAGTAACTGCCCCAGCTCACTCATCTGCTGAATGGCCAGCACCACGCCGCGCTGGGAACCTTCCAATTCAAAGGCCAGGTTGGAAGTCAGGGCGTTGAGTGAGGCAAAGGTTTCAGAAGCGTTGGCCAGCAGGGCTTCGGTGGATTGAGAGGGGGTGACGGTAAAGAGTGAAGATGAAGCCGAAGGCGGAAAGTAATGATCCATGGCACGCTCGGCGGCGGCCTGGAGTTTGCGGTGTTCGATTTCGGTGTTGTGGGGCGGATTGGGGGTAGGTTTGAACATGATGTGCAGCTCCGATATGTATTAGGGAAGCTGACACCGTCCGCTTGCACGCGAATAAGGTGGCAGCTGTGCGCAGGTGTGCAAGACCGGGCATATCGGACCCCGGCAGACCCCAAGGGATCTCCCACGCACAGCCGCCATAAGAAATACAGCAGGCATAAAAAACGCCCGTTGAATGGCTATGGGCGTTGGTGCGCCGACATGTAACCGGACTTGCACGTCCGTGTCACCGTTTTTTGCGATGACGGACGAAGACTAGGCGCGATCGCAGGGCACAACAAGTTCATGCACAGCGCGAGAGGTTGCAGGAAAAATCCGACTGTAAAGCGCACGCCGATGCGATCGTTCCCACGCTCTGCGTGGGAATGCATCCCGTGACGCTCCGCGTCACCACAGCGCGAGACTTAAGCCTTGCATCGCCAGCTGGACGCAGAGCGTCCGAGGCTGCATTCCCACGCGGAGCGTGGGAACGATCATCAAAAATCGAACGGTTTGCACGGATTGACTGACGGTTACACTCAGGCCAATCCGGCCTCGACCAACAACGCCTCCAATCCCATCAAGTCCGGCACCCTGGCCACATGCTCCCCCACCTGCACCGCCGCCAACTCCAGCGGGCACAACGGCACGTCCACATAACTCAACTGGCTATCGAGCTTGTACGAACGCGGAATCCCCTGGATCACCAACGCAATAAACTTCAACGTCGGCCGTCCTCCGAGGGTGTTCAACACCACAATCCGCGCCCGCTCTCCCACCACGCCCGACTCGCCACACGCGGCCTCAAAGCTGATCAACGGCAACTGCCGATCCCGCCAGGTAACCTGCCGCAAATACCACGGCGGCGCATCACTGGCCGGTTCGCCGCGCTGGAAGTCGATCAGCTCGGCCACGGCGACGTTGGGCAACAACAGGTGACGGTCGGCCAATGGCAGCAGCAAGCCGGTGAGTTGAGTTGCGCGGTGATCAAGCACGGGACTTGCTCCAGTAAGCGATGCTTTCCAGCAGCACCGACTCTTGATAAGGCTTGCCGAGGTAGTCGTTGACGCCAATCGCCATTGCACGATCACGGTGTTTTTGCCCGGTGCGGGAGGTGATCATGATGATGGGCATGCGCATCAGCCGCGGGTCGTCGCGCACCTGGATGGCCACTTCGAAGCCGTCCATGCGCGGCATTTCGATGTCGAGCAGCATCAGGTCCGGGGTGTGCTCTTCCAGCACGGCCATGGCGTCGATACCGTCCTTGGCGGTGAGCACGTTCATGCCGTTGCGCTCCAGCAGGCGGCTGGTGACTTTGCGTACGGTGACCGAGTCGTCCACCACCAGCACCAGCAGCGGGCGCTTTTTCAGCGGGTCGTTGAGGATCAACGGAGCGTCCGCCGCCTGGGCCGGCAACGCCGGTGGCCGGGCGCGGATATGCGCCATCAGGTCGATGATCAGCACCACGCGGCCATCGCCAAGGATGGTTGCGCCAGACACGCCCTTCACCCCGGCAAACTGCGGCCCCAGGCCCTTGACCACGATCTCCCGGGTGCCGGCCATGGCGTCCACTTGCACCGCCACGCGCCGTTCGTTGCATTGCACCAGCAGCACCGGCAGCGGCTGGTACTGGCCCAGCAGGTTCGGCCGGCCGACGGTGTGCAGCAGGTCGCCGAGGTAGAACAGTTCGTAGCGTTGGCCGGCGTATTCGTAGCGCGGCGGGTCCTGCTGATAGTGCCCTTCCAGCTCATGGGGCATGACCCGCACCAGCCCTTCGATGGTGTTCAGCGGGATCGCGTATTGATCGTCGGCACACTGCACCATCATCGCCCGGTTGACCGACACAGTGAACGGCAGGCGAATGCGAAAGTGCACGCCCTCTCCCGGCGTCGAGTCGATGACCATCGAGCCGCCCAGCTGGCGCACTTCTTCATGCACCACGTCCATGCCCACGCCACGCCCGGAAATCTGGGTGATTTTTTCGGCAGTGGAAAACCCCGGTTGCAGGATGAACTGCAACACGTCGCGGTCGCTGATTTCCAGGTTGGGGTCGAGCAAGCCACGCTTGATCGCCTTGCGCCGCACGGCTTCAAGCGGCACGCCGGCGCCGTCGTCGCGCATGTCGAAAACGATGTCGCCGCCTTCGTGGGTCAGGTCCAGGGTGATGCGGCCTTTCTCGGGTTTACCGGCCAGCAATCGTGCATCGCGGGATTCCAGGCCGTGGTCGACGGCGTTGCGCAACATGTGTTCCAGCGGCGCGACCATGCGCTCCAGCACGTTGCGGTCCATCTCGCCTTCGGCATTGCCGACGATAAATTCCACGTCCTTGCCCAGCTCGCCCGCCACCTGCCGCACGATGCGTTTAAGCCGTGGCAGCATGCGTTCGAAGGGCACCATGCGCGTGCGCATCAGGCCTTCCTGCAACTCGGTGTTGATGCGCGCCTGTTGCTGCAGCAGGTTGTGGGCATCCTGGTTGCGGCGGTCGAGGGTTTCCTTGAGATCGAGCAGGTCGGAAGCCGATTCGAACAAGGCCCGGGACAGTTGTTGCAACTGGGAATGGCGGTCCATTTCCAGCGGGTCGAATTCTTCGTAGCCCAGGCGTTCGGCCTCGGCCTGCTGGCGGCTGAGGATGCGGCCCTGGGTCTCGGTGTCGAGGCGGCGCAGTTGATCGCGCATACGCTCGATGGTGGTTTCCACCTCGTTGAGGGCAACGCTCGCATCGTTGACCTGCTGCTCGATACGCCCACGGAAGATCGAAGTTTCACCCGCCAGGTTGACCAGGTCATCCAGCAAGTCGGCAGAGATCTTCACCATGTCGGCGGCCGGATCGCTGGCCGGCACCGCCTCGGTTTTGGTTGCCGTCAACGCCAGCGGTGCGTCCGTCACTTCAGCCGGACGCACCAGGCTCTTGATGCGCTCGATCAGCAGGTCCACCGAGCCCACCGGCATGCCCGCCGCCACCGCATCGATCATCTGCGCCAGGCGGTCGTGGCAGCCTTGCAGCAAGGCGAACAGCTCCGCCGAGGGCGCCAGCAAACCTGCCGACAAGCCCTCATAGAGAAACTCCAACTCATGGGCCAGGTCGCCAATCGGGCCGATCTCGACCATGCGAGCGCCGCCCTTGAGGGTGTGCAGGTCGCGCAGCAGTGTCTCGACTTCCTGGCGATTTTTCGGCTCGGCCTGCCAGCGCAACAGCGCGGCGCCGGAGCTGTCGAGGATGTCGGCGGCCTCTTCGAGAAAGATATCCAGCAGCTCAGGATCACTGCCCGGCGTCTCGACTTCGGCGGCCGCTGCGGGCGCCGCTTGTCCGGTGCCTTGGCGCAACTCACGCAAGTGGCTGATCAGGTCGGAGGAGTCGCTCAACGGTTGCTGGTGTTGCAGTTGCTCAAGCAACAGCGCCAGCCGCTCATGACTGGCCATCAACACATTGGCCAGCTCGCTGGAATAGCTGTAGCGCCGGTCCACCAAACCTTCGTAAAGGTTTTCCAGCTCAAGGGCCAGGTCGCCCACTGTGCCGATTTCAGCCATGCGCGCGCCACCCTTGAGGGTGTGCAAGTCCCGCTGCAACGATGACAGCGGCGCTGCGTTATCCGGGTCCAGCAGCCAGCGTTTCAAGGACTGGCCGGCGCTGTCGAGGATGTCCACCGCTTCCTCAAGGAAGATCTCGACGATCTCGTCATCCACCGCAAAACCCTGATCGAGCTTCGCCGTAGCGGCGCCCAGCTCGGAGATGCTCAGCGCGCGGCTGCCATCGGTCTTGATCAAGCCGGTGGCGGACGGGTCGAGGCCTTCATCCAGCAGCTCGCGCAGGGCGCGTACCCGGGCCGGCGCCGCGCTGATTTCCTGGCCGGCGGCCAGTTGGTCGAGCATGTTGATCAGGGCTTCGTGGGCCTGTTCGGCCTCGTGGAAGAAGCGCTCGCTGACCGCCAGGCTGCTTTCTTCCACTGCGCCGTAGAGGTCGAGCAAGGCTTCGCACAATTCGTCCATCGGGTGCAGGTCGGCGAGGTGCGCGCCTTCGCCGAGGGTGGTCAGTTCGTCCAGCAGCGCGCTCAGCTCCTGGCGTTCGCCGGGGTGCTGTTGCCAGCGGCGCAGCAGGCTTTCGGCGTCCAGCAGGATGTCCATGCCCTGGGCCAGGAAGTTGGCGATCAACTGCGGGTCGCGCTTGATCCGCAGGCCGGTGTTGGGCGCATTCAGCAAGGCTTCAAGCTGGCTGTTCAGCAGGTTTTGCGTGCGCTCGATCAGTCCTGCTGCACCATTGATGGCCGCGTGAGGGTCACTGTCCAACTGGCGCACGCCGCGCTGGAACAACGCCTCGGCCTCCAGCAGCAATTCGATTTCATCCAGGTCCAGCGGCAGGCGGTGGGCCTTGTATTCGCGGGTCAGGTGATCCAGCGGGCGCGCCAGTTCGGCGATGGGCAACACACCGGCCATATAGGCGCTGCCTTTGAGGGTGTGCAGTGCGCGTTGCAGTTCATCACTGACTTGCAGCGGCAGGTGCTCGGTGGCCTGTTGCAGGAAGTGGTTGAGGCTGTCGAGGTGGCTCTGGGCTTCGTTGCGGAAGATTTCCAGCAACTGCGGGTCCAGGGCGGCCGGGTCTGTGGCCGACGGTTCGACACGGCTGGCCAGGGCGTGCGCCCGCGCCGCCAGTTCGTCTACGTCATCGCGCTGGCGCTGGGCATCGTCGGCAAAATCGGTGATCAGTTCCGGCAGCAATTCCAACACGTCATCCAGCACTGCTTGCACATCCGGGCCCGGCGCGACGCTGCGCTCCAGCACGCGGTTGAGCAGGTTTTCCACGGCCCAGGCCAGCTCTGCCAACACCAGGGCGCGCACCATGCGGCCACTGCCTTTCAAGGTGTGGAAGGCGCGGCGCATTTCGCTCAGGGTGGCCTTGTCTTCCAGGCTGGCGGTGCCGGCGGGCACATAGCGATGCAGCACATCGAGGACTTCGGCGGTTTCTTCGAGGAAGACTTCCCGCAGTTCATCATCGATGGCTTCTTCACCGGCGGGCGGCGGCAGCAGGCTGCCGGGACGCTGGAGTGCCGGCGGGTTGAGGCGCGAGGTGGGGCTGGCCAACGCATCGGCGAGGAACGGGGTTTGCTCCGTGGGCGTGTCACCCTGCTCAAGCAGTGCCTGGCGCCAGGGTTTTTCGGCCGGCAAATAGCCCAGCGCGGCCAGGCCTTCAGCGGCGACTTCCAGCACCCGTTCGCCCGGGGCGTCGTGGTCCTGGAGCATGCGTTCCAGGTAGTACTCGAGGCTGGTGAGCACATCGGCAAAATGCTCAAGCTGCGCCTCGGAAGGTGGGGCGTCGCGGACCATCAGTTGCTCGTTGACGTAGTCATTGCAGCCACGCATCAGGCTCGCCGCACGGGGCAGCGGAATCATCGCCAGCGCGCCGCGCACCTGGGTCAGCAACTCGGGCAGCGACTCCAGGCGCTGGCGGTCCCAATGGGCCTCAATGCAGTCGATCACCAGCTCTTTGGCCTGGGTCAGGCACTGGCAGGATTCGCGGATGACGAGGTGGTGGATCTGCGTCAGGTCGGTGGTAGGCAGGCGGCTTTCTTCGCGGCGTTCCGGCTCGACAGTGCCGACCATCCCGGCCAGCGTGGCCTCGACGTAGAGCAACGCACCGGCAACGTCCATCAATACTGCATCGTTGGGTTCGCGCTGCCCCTGGGCCAGGCCGAGTACCACCGCCAGTTGGTCGATGATCACTTTGCGCGGCTGGCCGAAGCCCAATACGGCGAGGGTATCGGCGATCTGCCGCAGCGGCGCCAGCAACGCCTCAAGGTCCGAGGCGTGCTGACGGTCGCTGCGTACGAACAGGTCCAGGCGTTCCTTGACCCGCACCAGCTCCTCGCACAACGCGCCGAGCACCGAGCCCATCGCGTCGCGGTCCGGGCCGGCCAGGCGGGCGCGTTCGGCGTCCACCACGGCGCTGTCGGGCAAAGCTTCATCGAGGCCATATCGTTCTTTCAAACTTTGCATCCGTGGAGTCGGTCGGGTGACTTTGGCGACGTAGAACAACAGGCTCTTGAGCAGCTCATCCGGGGCCGGGGTGTTGATGCCGTTGATGCCCTGGATCAGCAGGCGCTTGAGTTGCTTGTCGCAGGCCTTGAGCAAACTGCGCAACGCCGGGCTATTGGCAACCACGCCAATGAGCATGCCTTCCACCAGCGCCGAGGTCACCTGCCACAACGGTAGCAGCGGCGCACCATGGCACAGGGCTTCGAGGCGGGCGAAGACCCGCGCCATGTCTTCCAGGTTGCTGGGGCCGTGGTCTTCGCGCAGCAAACCGACCAGCGCCTGTTGCAGCATCTGCCGCCACTGGCGCAGCAGCTCGGGGAAATCCTCTGGCGTGCGCTGGGCCAGGGCGTCTTCGGGCAGCGGCGGGATCACCAGCAGTTGCGGGCTGAACAGGCTGGTTTCCGAGAGCAGGCTTTCGCCGCGCACGCTGCGCAGGTCGTTGAGCAGCGGCAGCACCACCAGGGGCAGGTCGCGCCGGGCGCTGTGTACGCGGTCGAGGTACAGCGGCAGTTGGCCAAGGCCCTGTTGCAGCAGGCGAATGCCTTCGTCGCGCTGGCTGACGCGCGCGCCTTGCAGGGCGAGGGCCAGTTGTTCCATTTCTTCAGCGAACAGGGCCGCGCCGTAGAACTCGACCATCAACAGGCTGCCATGCACCTGATGGATGCATTCCAGGCACTGGCCGATGGCCTCGCTGCTGCTTTCTTCAACATAGGCGTCCAGCGCCGAACGGGCCTGTTTCAGGGTTTCGGCAATTTCGCCCTTGACCCATTCGAGGGCCACGTAGTCGTGCCGATCAACCATAACCGCTCCCGTCTGAATTCATGAGTTGCTGGTAGTGCTGGGTCATGCGTACACCGATCTCAAAACAAAGGAGATCAACTGTGGGAGCGGGCTTGCTCGCGAATGCGGTGGGTCAGACAAAGCGTCGGCGACTGACACACCGCA
>NZ_JACAOM010000146.1:0-22939 GCF_013386245.1 Pseudomonas sp. 21615526
CCCCTCATGGCGATGACTGGTACCACCCATGGGCCACCGCCGCGGTGGTCGGCGCGACCACGGCGACCCTCCTCGCCATCGGTACGCGCGTCACCACGGTGCCGGTGGATTGCGTCTCGGTGGTCGCCAATGGCGTGGCCTACCAGCACTGCGGGCCCACCTGGTACCAGCCGCAATACGTCGGCAGCTCCGTGCAGTACATCGTGGTCGCCGCGCCCTGGTGACCCATCGTTTCAAGGATGATTGTGATGACGACGCTCAACGATTTAACCGCCCTGCAAGCCAGCATCGGCGAAAGCGTGCTGGGTCAGGACCAGGTCATCCGGCAGATCCTCATCGGTCTGNNTCGCATCCAGTTCACCCCCGACCTGCTGCCCTCGGACATCACCGGCGCCGAGGTGCTGCACCAGGTGGATGGCCAGAACCAGATCCGTTTCCAGCCAGGCCCGTTGTTCGGCAACCTGATCCTCGCCGATGAAATCAACCGCGCCCCGGCCAAGGTCCAGGCGGCCTTGCTCGAAGCCATGGAAGAACGCCAGATCACCGTAGCCGGCGCCAGCCATCCGCTGCCCGAGCTGTTTATCGTGGTCGCCACCCAAAACCCCATCGAACAGGAAGGCACCTACCCATTGCCGGAAGCGCAGATGGACCGGTTCCTGATGAAAGTCCTGCTGGATTACCCAAGCGCCGACAACGAAAGCCAGGTGCTGCGCCTGCTGCGTGAAGAAGAACAGCATGCCGCCACAGCGGCGACCCGGGGCTTCACCCTCGCCCCCGAAGTGATCTTCGCTGCCCGCAAGGAGGTCAGCGCGATCCGGGTGTCCCCCGCCATCGACCGCTACTTGATCGACCTGGTCAACGCCACCCGCCATCCCGCCGACTACGACGCCGACCTGGCGCGCTGGATCAGCCTCGGCGCCAGCCCCCGTGGCGGCATTGGCCTGGACCGCGCCGCCCGTGCCGACGCCTGGCTGCAAGGCCAGGCCTTCGTCACCCCGGACAACGTGCGCACGGTGGCGCACCCGGTGCTGCGTCACCGCCTGCAATTGAGCTACGACGCGGTGGCCGATGGCGTCACGGCCGACCAGGTGCTGGACCGCCTGCTGGATAAAGTGGCGATCCCGGCATGAACGCCGACGGCCTGGTCTACGTGTCCCTGGGGCAGTTGATGGCCCTGCAGTTCCAGACCCGTGGCCTGAGTTTCGTCACGCGCCAGCCCCAGGGCAGCATCCTCGCCGGCAACCATGCCTCGCGGCTGCGCGGGCGCGGCTTGAACTTCGATGAACTGCGTCGCTACCAGCCCGGCGATGATCTGCGTCACCTGGACTGGCGCGCCTCCCTGCGTACCGGCAAACCGGTGATCCGCACCTTTACCGAGGAGCGCGACCGCCCGGCGCTTATCGTGGTCGACCAGCGCATGTCGATGTTCTTCGGTTCGGTGCGCAGCTTCAAATCGGCCGTCGCCGCCGAATTGGGTGCGCTGGCGGCATGGATGGTGTTCAACGCCGGTGACCGGGTGGGCGGGCTGGTGTTCAACGATGAGCACATCGACAGTGTGGCGCCGTTGCGCAGCCGCAAGCGCGTCGAAGCCTTGTGCAGCCGCATCGTCCAACAGAACGCCGCGTTGAGCGCCGGCAACCCGGACCATGAAGCCGACGGCCAGCTCGACAAGGTGCTGCAACGGTGCCTGGCGCTGGCCGGGCATGACCACCTGATCTGCATCGTCAGCGACTTCGCCGGGGCCGGTGACCGCACTCTGCAATTGATGCGGCAGCTGTCGGCCCACAACGATGTGATCGCCCTGCAAGTCTATGACCCGCTGGCGTTGAACGTGCCGGATAGCGGGCACCTGATGGTCACCCAGGGCCAGTTGCAGGTGGAACTCGCCGTACAGAAACGCCAGGTGCGCCAACCCCTGGGGGACTTTCTTGGCGGGCGCCTAAAGGACGTCGCCAGCCTGCTGCGCCGCAGCCAGGTGCCGCTGTTGATGATCAGCACGGCGCTGCCTGCAGTTGACCAACTGCGCGATGAGCTGGGCCGGCGCAATGGAGCGCGGCGATGAACGCCAATGTGCCGAGCATCGAACAACTCAAGGAGCTGGGCCTGCCGGCGCCGGTCAGCTACTGGCCGCAGACGTGGGGCTGGTGGGTGCTGCTCGGTTTGCTGGCGATTGCCCTGCTGGTGCTGGGCGTCCGCGCCTGGTTGCGCTGGCGCCGCAATACCTATCGCCGCGAAGCCCTGGCGCGCCTCAACGTGATCGAAGACCTGCGCGAATTGCCGGAACTGCTCAAGCGCGTGGCCCTGTCGATGCCCCTTGCGCCCGAAGAACACCAGCGCGTGCCAACCTTGAGCGGGGCCGACTGGCAGGCGTTCCTGCTGCGCCATGGCGGTACGCCGCTGCCGGAGGATTTCAGCCTTCAACTGGCGAGCCTGGCGTATGGGGCAGCCGATATGTCCAGCATGCAACGTGAACAGTTGTTGGCCCGGTGCAAAGCCTGGGTGGAGCATCACCATGTGGCAGCTTGATTACCCCTGGCTGTTGCTCCTGCTGCCGTTGCCGTGGCTGGCCTACCGTTACCTGCCGGAATACCGCGAAGCCCGCAGCGCCGTGCGCGTGCCGTTTTTTGCCAGCCTCAGCCGGGCCGTGGGCCAGACGCCCGCCGCCAGCGGCATCCGCAGCAATCGCCTGCAATTGCTGCTCAACCTGCTGGTGTGGGCGCTGCTGGTGTTGGCCATTGCCCGCCCGGTGTGGATCGAAAAACCCATCGAACGCCAACAGCCGGTGCGTGACCTGATGCTGGCCATCGACATCTCGCAGTCCATGGAAACCCAGGACTTCACCGACGCCAATGGCCAGAAGATCAACCGCCTGGCCGCCGTCAAACAGGTGGTGCAGGGCTTTATCCAGCGCCGCAAGGACGACCGTATCGGCCTGATCCTGTTTGGCAGCGGTGCCTATCCCCAGGCGCCGTTGACCCTCGATCACGCCAGCCTGTCGCTGCTGCTGGATGACAGCGGCATCGGCATGGCCGGGCCCAATACCGCGATTGGCGATGCCATCGGCCTGAGCCTGAAACTGCTGAACCAGGCCCATGAGCAAGAGAAGGTGCTGATCCTGCTCACCGACGGCAACGACACCAGCAGCGCGATCCCGCCCGATCACGCGGCCTCGATGGCGGCGGCCAAGGGCGTGGTGATTCACACCATCGGCATTGGCGACCCGGGCGCCTCGGGCGAATCCAAGGTCAACCTGAGCGCCCTGCAACAGATTGCCGAGGCCACCGGCGGGCGCTATTTGCGCGCCGAAAACCGCGACACCCTGGACCAGGTCTACGCCACCCTCGACCAGATCACCCCGCATCAGGTGAACACCCTGAGCCACCAGCCCAAGCGTGATCTGTTCTGGATCCCACTCGCGGCAGCCATCGCCGTGCTGGCGCTGTATCACCTGATCGCCGCTTTGTGGCCGCATCTGGGACTGCGCCATCGGGAGGTCCGCGATGGCGTTCAACCTCAGTGACTTCCACTTCCTGCGCCCGGGCTGGCTGCTGCTGGCGTTGCTCGGCCTGTTGCTGCCGCTGCTGTGGCGCCGCAGCAAGGACCTGCAACGACGCTTGCGGGGCAATATCGCGCCGCACCTGTTGCCACATTTGCTGTTGACGCCGACTGATCGCCATCGCCTGCGGCCGGTGCATCTGGTCAGCGCGCTGCTGATTTTCGGCGCACTGGCCAGTGCCGGCCCCACCTGGGAACAGGACCGCCCCGACTTCCTGGAAAACCGCGCGCCGCTGATCATCGCCCTCGACCTGTCACCGTCGATGGACACCGCCGACGTGCCGCCTGCCCGGCTGCAAGCTGCCAAGCACAAGTTGCAGGACCTGGTGCAGCGCCGCCAGGGCGCGCGTACTGCGTTAATGGTGTATGCCGGAAGCGCGCATCTGGTATTGCCGCCGACGGACGACCCGGCATTGCTCGACAGCTTTATCCAGGCCCTGGCCACCGACCTGATCAGCAAGCCCGGACGGGATGTGGCCGGAGTGATCGACCAGTCCAAGCGTTTGCTCGCGGCGGAAAACGCCCCCGGCAGCCTGTTGCTGATCACCGACGGCGCCGACCTCGCGCAGCTGCCGCAGCTCAAACAACACCTCGCGGACAGCCCGTTGCAGGTGCTGGTATTGGCGGTCGGCGTGAACTTCGATGCCGACGCCTTGAAGCAACTGGCCGCGGCCACCGACGCGCCCCTGGGCAGCCTGACCCTCGACGATGACGACCTCGACTGGGTAGAACTGCATGCCCAGCAGCACTTCCAGAACGCCGATGAACAACAGCGCAACCTGCAATGGAAAGATGCTGGCTACTGGCTGTGCTGGCCGCTGCTGCTGTTGGCGTTGTTCAGCGTGCGCCGGGGCTGGAGCCTGAACTGGATGGCGGTGCTGGTGCTGGGGGCGTTCCTGCAACCTGCGCCCGCCGAGGCCAATGCCCTGACCGACGCGTTCTTCACCCGCGACCAGCAAGGCCGCTGGGCCTTCGAACACCATCACTACCCCGCCGCTGCCGCGCTGTTTGTCGACCCCTACTGGAAGGGTGTCGCCGCCTACAATGCCGCCGACTACGACCTGGCCCTGGCGACCTTCGCCCAACTCGACACCGCACAGGCCGCGTTCTACCGGGGCAATATCCACGTGCGCCGCTTCAAGTTCGACGACGCGATCACCGCCTACCAGCAAGCCTTGCAGCAGCAACCGCAGTTCCCCGAAGCCAGCGCCAACCTGGCGCTGGCGTTGGCCCTGAAGAAAGACACCGAGAACGCCTCGGACAACGCCCCCGAGGTCAAGCCTGATGCGGTCAAGTTCGACAAGGCCGCCGGCAAGGGCAAGAGCAAGACTATCCAGACCGAACAGGCGAGCAACGACGCGCTGTGGCTGCAGAACCTGACAACTTCCCCGGCGAACTTCCTGCGGCGCAAGTTCAGCCTGCAGGACCAGGGAGCCCAGCCATGAACCGGCTCTGCTGGCTGTTGCTGCTGATCGCTGGCCCGTTGTGGGCGGCCGAACCGCAATTGAAGGTGCAGGCGCAACTGGTGCCTGGCAACAACGTGGTGGTGGGCGAACAAGTGCAATTGCAGGTCGATGTATTGACCGACACCTGGTTCACCGCCGCCGCCAGCCTGCCGCCGCTGCAGTTGCCCGGCGCGCGGGTGCAGGCGCCGGACAGTGAATCCGAACACGTCAACCAGGTGATCGAGGGCAAGACCTTCTACGGCATGCGCTACCGCTATCGCATCACCCCGTCCGTGGCCCAGACGTTCAACATCCCGGCCCTGACGGTGCAGGCCCAGCCCGGCCAGGCCAGTGCACCGTTGAATGCGCAAACGGCGGCGCTGTCATTCCAGGCGACCCAGCCGCCGGGGTTCGAACCCGGGGAAACCGTGTTGGTGGCTGACGGGCTGCGCCTGACCCAGGCGGTCACCACCACACCGCTCAAGGTCGGCGACACCCTCACCCGCACCCTCACCCTGCAAGCCGACAACACCCCCGGCCTGTCACTGCCGCCACCTGACCAGGCCCAGGTAAAAGGCCTGCGTCGCTACCCGCAGTCGCCGCTCATCGGCAACCTGGATGATGGCCGCGGCAACATCACCGGCGGCCAACGCATCGACCGGCAGGTGTACCGCGTCGAACAGCCCGGTCACTACCAACTGCCGGCGATCAGCGTGAAATGGTGGGACAGCCGCAACCATCGCCTGCAACTCACGCGGGTGCCCGAGATCAGCATCGAGGTGCAAGCCGCAAGTGCCTACACCCCGACGTTTTCCATCGCCGAGGACCTCAAGCAACTCGGCCAGCACAGCTGGCAACTGTCACGGCACGGCATGGCCTGGAGCGCGGCCCTGGTGGTGCTGGTACTGGCCGCGTACCTCGTGCATGGCCTATGGCCACGAGTCCCACCCCTGTGGCGACGTGGCTGCGAGGCGTTGCGCTGGCGCTTTCGTCGACTACGCTTGCTACCACTGAACCCCCGTCGCGAAAAGGATTTCCCATGACGTCCCTGCGTTGCGTCTTGCCCCTTCTGCTGCTGATAAGCCTGCCTGCGTTGGCGGCCGATCCGCTGCCCTCGTGGAGCGAAGGCGCGAACAAACAACACATCATCGAATTCGTCCAGGCCGTGACCGCCGAAGGCTCCAGGGACTATGTAAAACCCGCCGAACGCATCGCCGTATTCGATAACGACGGCACCCTGTGGACCGAACAGCCGGCCTACTTCGAGGTGCTGTTTGCCTTCGACGAAATCAAGCGCCTCGCCCCCCGGCATCCCGAGTGGAAAACCACCCAGCCATTCAAGGCCGTGCTCGACAACGATCACCAGGCCCTGGCGCAAAGCGGCATGGAAGGCCTGCTGAAAATCATCGGCGCCACCCATACCGGGATCACCACCGACGCCTTTATCGACAACGCCAAGACCTGGCTCGCCCAGGCCCGTCACCCGAAAACCGGCAAGCCCTACACCGAGATGATCTACCAGCCGATGCTGGAGATGCTCGACTACCTGCGCAGCCAGCAATTCAAGACCTACATCGTTTCCGGCGGGGATACTGCCTTCATGCGTGCCTTCGCCGAAGTGGTCTACGGCGTGCCGCCGGAACAGGTGATCGGCTCCAACTTCGTCACCGCGTTCCAGATCAAGGATGGCGCCCCGCAGGTCCTGCGCACCGCCAAGCTCGCCCACAACGATGACGGCCCGGGCAAGCCGGAAAGCATCGACTCGATCATTGGCCGCCGGCCGATCCTGGCCTTCGGCAACTCCGACGGCGACCTGCAAATGCTCCAGTGGACAGCCGCCGGCCAGGGCAAACGCTTCATGGGCCTGGTGCACCACACCGACGCCACGCGCGAGTGGGCCTATGACCGCAACTCTCACATCGGGCGCCTGGACAAGGCGCTGGATGAAGCCAGGACAAAAGGCTGGACCGTGGTGGACATGGCAACCGAGTGGAAGCGCATCTACCCGTTCGAGCCGGCTGTGCAACAGCAGGTGCAATAAGAAAAGACGTCGCGAAGGACTGTAATAAACGTTGGTCGCAGGCAATGCGACTCAAGCCGAGAAAGGAGCAAGTCATATGACTCGCCTACGCAAGTGGCTGCCGAAACTCGCCCTAGTGGCGGTATCGGTGATGGGGGTCTCGGCATCAGCCTGGGCCGCCGACAAGCCGAATATCCTGGTGATATTCGGCGATGACATTGGGCAAACCAACATCAGCGCCTATTCCATGGGCGTAGTGGGTTACAAAACCCCGAATATCGACCGTATCGCCAAGGAAGGCATGCTGTTCACCGACTACTACGCGGAGAACAGCTGCACCGCCGGGCGCTCATCCTTTATCACAGGCCAGACGCCGTTGCGCACTGGCTTGTCCAAGGTGGGCATTCCCGGTGCGCCGGTGGGCCTGCAAAAACGCGATATCACCATTGCCCAGGCGCTCAAGGGCCTGGGCTACTCCACCGGGCAATTCGGCAAGAACCACCTGGGCGACCGGGATGAATACCTGCCCACCAACCACGGCTTCGATGAGTTCTTCGGCAACCTGTACCACCTCAATGCCGAAGAAGAGCCAGAGCGCCCGTACTGGCCCAAGGACGATGCCGACTTCGTCAAGGCCAACACCCCGCGCGGGGTGATCCACAGTTTTGCCGACGGCAAGATCGAAGACACCGGCGCCCTGACCACCAAACGCATGGAGACCATCGACGACGAAACAACGGCCGCCGCCCAGGCGTTCATCAAGAAACAGGCCGAAGCCAACAAGCCGTTCTTCGTGTGGATGAACACCACGCGCATGCACGTGTTCACCCACGTGCGTGACTCGATGAAGGGCCAGAGCGGCATGCCCGGCAACGAGTACGCCGACGGCATGCTGGAGCATGACGGCGATGTGGGCAAACTCCTGCAAACCCTCGACGACCTGAAGATCGCCGACAACACCATTGTGGTCTACACCACCGACAACGGGCCGAACCAGTTCTCGTGGCCGGATGCGGCAACCACGCCGTTCCGCAACGAGAAAGACTCCAACTGGGAAGGCGCCTACCGGGTGCCGGCGATCATCCGCTGGCCGGGCAAGATCAAGCCTGGTGAAGTCTCCAACGAAATGGTCTCGGGCATGGACTGGTTCCCTACCCTGCTGGCCGCCGCAGGCGATGCGGACGTCAAGGACAAACTGCTCAAGGGCTGGGCTCCGACGGCTGGCGGTACCAACTTCAAGGTGCACCTGGACGGCTACAACCAACTGCCCTACCTGACCGGCCAACAACCCAAAGGCGCGCGTAACGAGTTCTTCTATTTCAACGATGACGGTGCACTGGTGGCAGTGCGGTTCGACAACTGGAAGGTGGTGTTTGCCGAACAGCGCCAGCCGGGCGGTTTCCGGGTGTGGAGCGAGCCGTTCGTGCAACTGCGGGTGCCGAAAATCTTCAACCTGAGGATGGACCCGTATGAGCGCGCGGATGTGGTGTCTGACCAGTATTACGACTGGAGCACCAAAAACATCTACCTGGGTGCGGTGGCGGTGACCAAATCGGCGAAGTTCCTCGAGACGTTCATCGAGTACCCGCCGAGCCAGAAACCGGCCAGCTTCAGCATCGACCAGATCCGCGAAGCCGTGGACAAGAAGATTGCGGAAAAAATGAAGGCTAACCCGGCGCAATAGCCGTAGGCGCCGCGCTTATGGGTGGCGCCCAACCCGTGGCGAGGGAGCTTGCTCCCGCTGGGCTGCGCAGCGGCCCCATCCAGACAGCGCGGTTTTTCAGGTAAGTCGCGGTGTCTGGCTTTGGGGGCGCTTCGCACCCCAGCGGGAGCAAGCTCCCTCGCCACACTTTGATCGGTATTTCCATAAGGCTATCTGCAATGTCGTCACGCACCGCCAGCAAACCCGTTGCACTGGCTCATACCTCAAGCACCCTGATCCCTGCCCTGCTGCTGTTCATCTCCGGCATGGCTGCCCTCGTGTATCAGGTGCTGTGGATCAAGCAACTGTCGCTGGTCGTGGGGGTGGAGGTGTACGCCATCACCACCGGCATCAGCGCATTTTTTGCCGGGCTGGCATTGGGTGGCTTGCTGTTCGGACGCTGGGCCGATCGCCTGTCACGCCCGCTGTTGCTGTACGCAATCCTCGAAATTTTCGTCGCCGTGCTCGGCGTGGCTGCCACCGTGGCCCTGAGCATGGCCGCCAGCCCGTTTGCCTGGCTGGAACAACAGGTCGGCCTGCTGGCCTGGGTCCTGCCATTTGTGCTGGTGGGCATCCCGGCCCTGCTGATGGGCGGCACCTTGCCGGTGCTGGTGCGCTCGCTGGACATCGACCCCAAGGCCCTGGGCCAGGCCGGGGGCCGCTTGTACGCGGCCAACACCGCTGGGGCAATTGCCGGCACCTTGCTCAGCGCCTTCGTGCTGATCGCCACGTTCGGCGTGCGCGGCAGTGCCCTGGTGGCCGCGATGCTCAATCTGCTGGCCGCCGTCGGCGCGCTGTTGTATGTGCGGCATCACACGCCTGCGCCGACCAGCCACACCCGCAGCGCGCAACCGGCGCGCCTGGCCCTGGTGCTGTACGCCGTCGCCGGTGGCGTGGCCCTGGGTTACGAGGTGGTGTGGTCGCAGTCCATCGTGCAGTTCATGAGCACCCGCACCTATGCGTTTGCCGTGGTACTCGCCACGTATCTGGCCGGGCTGTTTATCGGCAGCCAGTTGATGGCGCAGCGGGTCGAGCGGATCCGCGACCCATGGGGCATCTTCGGCCTGCTGATCGCCGGTGCCGGGTTGGTGGCCTTGCTGGAGATCGCCCTGCTGGGCCGCTGGCTGGTGCTGCTGCAAATCCAGGCCGAAGCCCTGGTGCTGAGCCTGGGCGGCGCCGAACTGCCGGGCATGAGCGCACGCTTTGCGGTGGCCGCGCTGTGCATCGTGTTTGTGCCAACCCTGTTGCTTGGCGCAGCCTTTCCCCTGGCCCTGCGCTTGAGCGTGGGCAGCGAGCACGTGGGCCTGGATGTGGGCGCGGTGGTGGCATTCAATACCCTCGGCGGGATTGTCGGGGTGATGTTGTGCGGTTTTGTGCTGATTCCCTGGCTTGGGCTGGTGCGTACCCTGGGCTTGCTCGCGGTGATCGCGGGTGCCGTGGGCTATATGGCCGTGCGTCGTGGCCACGGGGTGAAAAAAGGCCGACGCCAGGCAGTAGTCGCTCTCGGTTTGCTGTCTGTGGCCGTAGGTTTACTGACGCCCGTGGATCGCCTGGCCAAGCTGCTGCCCGGGGCACGCAATGCGAGCCTGGCGTTTTACCAGGAAGGTCGCGGCGCCACGGTCGCCGTGGTCACCCAGGGCCAGGGCGCCCGCAGCTTTCAGCGCCTGTACATCCAGGGCGTGTCCAACACCGGCGACGCCATGCCGTCCCTGCGCTATATGCGGATCCAGGCACTGCTGCCGCTGCTGATCCATAACGGCGAGCCCCGCTCGGCGCTGGTAATCGGCTTTGGCACCGGGATTACCGCCGGGGCCTTGCTGCGTTATCCCGGGCTCGAGCACCGGGTAGTCGCCGAGTTGCTGCCATCGGTGATCCAGGCGGCGCCGCTGTTCAAGGGCAATTTCAACGCTGCCAGTGATCCGGGAGTGGACGTGCGTCTGCGGGACGGTCGCCAGGAACTGCTGCGCAACCCGCAGGCGTACGACCTGATCACCCTCGAACCACCGCCACCGTCGGCGGCTGGCGTGGTCAATCTGTATTCCCGCGACTTCTACCAATTGGCTGCCCGGCGCCTGGAGAAAAACGGCCTGCTGGCCCAATGGCTGCCCCTGCCGACGCAAAACATCGAGGACTCACAGTCCCTGGTGCGCAGCTTCCTCGACGTGTTTCCGTACGCGACGCTGTGGACCAGCGAATTCCACGAAATGCTGCTGGTGGGCTCCATGGAGCCCATCGAACTGGACGCCACGCGGATTCGCCAGCGCTTTGAGCAACCGACCGTCAGCAGCGCCCTGAGTGATGTAGGCATAGATTCCGCGGCAACCCTGCTCGCGACCTGGGTCACCGATCGCCAGGGCCTGGAGCGTTTTGCGGGCACTGCGCTGCCGGTCACCGATGACCAGCCGCGTATCGAATACGCACCGTGGGTACGCAGCAAAGAGATCGCCCGGGTGCTCCCGGCGCTGCTGGATCTGCGGGTGCCTGCGCCATTGCTGAATGCGGACCCGGCGTTCACCCGTACCCTGGCCAGCGAACAGCAGCGCCTGATGCAGTTCTATCGCGCCAGCCTGCATGCCTATGACGGCGATCGCACCGCCTGGGGCCGGGATATCCAGGCGGTGTTGCAACAAGACAGCGCCAACCCTTATTACCGCTGGTTCATCGGCCAGTAGTCGGGGGCTCATGCGGCCCGGGGCGCGAACCCCGGGCCTGACACATCAGCGTTTCAGCTTCAGATACGACTGGTGCAGGTCCGACGCCCAACCGTCGATCACGCTTTTCACGTCATCGGCCTTCATCACCTGGGAGTCGTTCGACAACGGCTTGCCGGTGCCTTTACGCACGACCTGGGCGATTACCTTGCCGCTGTCGCCATCGAGGAATTGGGCCTCGGTGCCCAGGGTGGTTTCCTGGTCACGAATCCCGGTACCGGTGCTGACCGCAGCGGCCACCAGCGCGACAGGAATGTACTCATACGGCTTGAGGCTTTCGGTCTTGCTGCTGACGGCCGTGATGGCCGCCCGTACTACAATCACGCCCGGGCCAGGCCCGTTGGCCAGTGGCAGGGACTTTTCCAGCTCGCGCTTCAGCGCCTGGTTGTAGTAGGTGTTGATGCCCTGCAAGGTGCTTTCAGGAATCCTGGTGGTGGCTTGTGGCTTGGGGTAGAACTGGGTGGGCTCGATATACACGCCGGTATAACGGCTCAGGTTCAGGTTGGGGTCCACCCAGCGCATCACGTCAGCGCCCGAGGGGGACTTGGCTTCCTTCAGGTTGCTGTAGTCGGAGAGAAACCCGGAATACTCGTCCGGCTGCGTCACCTTGCTGGAACACCCCATCACCCCGATCGAGGCAATGCACACCGTGCCGATCATTAGTCCTAGCTTCATCGTCGAACTCCCTGGTTGTCATCGAAGGAACGTTGAGCTGTAGGTATAGCCAACTCTGGGAAAATAACCCGGCAGACAACACAGGTTGTGGGGTATTTCACAGCGACTATTTGACAGGCAAGCGCCCAACGTCAAAGCTGCACAGAGCTTAAGCGCGCCACCAGAGCGTCAATGCATCGGACATCGGAAGTCGTAATGCCCAAGCCTGACAATAAAGCCGTACCTCGCCGTGATTCCCCCAGTCGTTACCTGTATCCCGTACTGATCGCCCTGCTGCTGTTGGCCATGGCCGGAATCTGGTTTTTCCTCCAGGCCAGCACGCCTCGGCTGCCAGTGGCGGCGCCTGCCCCCGTGGTCAAGCCGGTGGCCGTTCTGCCGCCTGCAAAAATGGTCGATGAGCAGCAGTGCCAGGGTTGTCACCAGGCACAGGTCAAGGACTGGCAAGGCTCGCACCACCAGCTGGCGATGCAGGTCGCCACCGCCGAGACGGTACCGGCCGACTTCAACGATGTGTCCTTCAGCAGCGAGGGTGAGACCACCCGGTTCTCGCGCCGGGGCGATGAGTTCTGGGTCAACACGCCCGGCGCCGACGGCAAGGCGGCGGATTTCAAGGTCGCCTATACCTTCGGCATCGCGCCATTGCAGCAGTATTTGATCGAGGTTGGCGAGGGGCGCTTGCAGGCCCTGGCCGTGGCGTGGGATACGCAAAAGAACCGCTGGTTTCACCTCTACCCCGGCCAGGGCGTGAACTTCAAGAACCCGCTGCATTGGAGCAAGCCCAGCCAGAACGCCAACTTCATGTGCGTGGAGTGCCACACCACCGGCTACAAGCGCAATTTCGATGCCGCCAAAAACAGCTTCGACAGCCAGTGGAACAGCCTGGGCGTCGGCTGCCAGGCGTGCCATGGCCCGGCGTCGAACCATGTGGAGTGGGCGGCGAAAAAAGGCGATCTGCTGCACGCGGGCTTTGCCGTGGATTTGAAAGACAAGGACGCCACCGTCGAGATCGAAACCTGCGCCCGCTGCCACGCCCGCCGCGCGCCACTGGGGGACGGCTATACCGTCGGCAAACGCCTGATGGACGATTACCTGCCCAGCGTGCTGACCCGCGAGCTGTATGCGCTGGACGGCAAGATCAAGGATGAAGTATTCGAACACGGCTCGTTCGCCCAAAGCAAAATGGCCGACAAGGGCGTGCGCTGCAGTGACTGCCACAACCCCCACAGCGCCGAACTGAAAGCACCGGGCAATGGCCTGTGCCTGCAATGCCACAACACAGCGGGCAAAACCGCCGTGGCCACGGTGGATGGTCGCGGGTTGCAGGCCAAGAACTACGACTCCCCCGAACATACCCGCCACGCGGCCGGCGAGCCCGGTTCGTTCTGCGTCGATTGCCACATGCCCGGCAAGTTCTACATGGGCAATGACTTCCGGCACGACCACAGTTTCAGCATTCCCCGGCCCGGGGATAAGGTCAGCGAACAGTTCAAGCTCTGGAGTGCCAGCGAGCCCGAGCATGCACCGCGTTACGCCGAAAGTATGTTGCTGATCCGGGGTGGCCAGCCAGGCGCGGCGCAAGCGCTGTATGACCAGTTGGCACGCAACAACCTGCCGGCAATCCAGCGCGCGACGCTGCTGGCTGAACTGCCGAACTACCCGAGTGAACAGGCGTTGAAACTGGCGACCAGGGACCTTGGCAACCCGGCGCCGCAAGTACGTGAGAGCGCGGTGCGGGCGATCAGTGCATTCCTGCCGCCGCCTGAGCGGGTAGCGTTGTATGGGCCGTTGCTGCGGGACCCGGTGCTGGCGGTGCGGATCATTGCCGCCCGTGACCTGCTGAGCGCCTCGGGCCAGGGCCTTGGGCCGGACTGGGACAAGGCGATCGCCGAATACGAAAATGTACAGTCGAGCTTGCTGGAGCGTGCCGAAGCCAATCTCAACCTGGCGATGCTGTACCAGGCCAGCGGTCGCGGCGACAAGGTAGAAGCGCAACTGCGTACCGCGTTGCTGCGGGACCCGGATTTCTTCCCGGCGCTGGTGACCCTGGCGCAATGGCTGGAGGCCAACGGTCGTGCCGAGGAGGCACGGACGCTGGTGGCGGACAACCTCAAGCAGCACCCCGAGGCGGGACTGTTGCAGCACACCCAGGGGTTGATGCTGATTCGCGCCGGGGAATCGGCCAAAGCCATGCCGCACCTGCGTGAAGCGGCGCGACTGGAGCCCGCAAATCCGCAGTACAACTATGTACTGGCGGTGGCGCTGCATGACAGCGGGCATGTGGATCAGGCCTGTGAACAACTGGAAAAGCTGTTGGCATTGCAGCCGTATAACCGCAATGCGCGGCTGTCGTTGATCCAGTACTACCTGGAAAACGGAAAAGAGCCCAAGGCGCAGGTGGTGATGCAGTCGTGGAAGAAGCTCAACCCAGGAGATCCGGCGTTGAAATAAACCGGCCTGGGCCGGCAGCCGATTAACAGTCTTTGACAGTTTCCCGACAAAGCTCACAAAGACTCATCGACGGCCCGCCCCTAGCATTCGAGCATCCAAACCACCCCTCGGGTGCTCCTCATGTTTCGCACATTGCGCAGTATTCCGCTGCTGGGTTTCCTGCTGGGCAGTCTCGGCTGCCACGGCCAACCGCCGGCCCCGCCGCCTATCCCCAAGGGCGACTACAGCGCAATCATCCGCTACCTGCAAAAACGCATCCCCGTTGAAATGGCCAGGCAAAACATACCCGGCCTGTCCATCGCCTTGGTCAATGGCCAGGAACTGATCTGGGCCCACGGCTTCGGCGTTGCCGACAAAGCCCTGGGCAAACCGGTGACGCCCAACACCGCGTTCCGCGCCGGCGCCCTCTCCAAACTGCTCACCGCCACCGCGGCCCTGCAACTGGTGGAGCAACAGCGCCTGGCCCTAGACGCCCCGATCCAGGACACCCTGCGGGAGTTTTACGTACGCTCGCGCTTTCATTCCGACCAAGCGGCCGCCGACCGCGACATCACCCTGCGCCGCCTGCTCAGCCACCAGTCCGGCCTGCCCAGCGAACACCTGCGGGACGTGCGCAACACCTTCGCCATGGGCCAGATGCCAATGCGTATTTCAGGGGTTTGGCTGAGCACGCCACCGGGGACCCAGGTGGCCTATTCCAACCTCGGCTACGCCCTGGTCGGCGCCGCCATCGAACGCAGCAGCCAGCAGGATTTCGAAACCCGACTGCAAAGCAGCCTGCTCAAGCCCCTGGAGATGAACCAGTCGAGCTTCGTCGGCACCGGCGCGCAACCGGGCTTTCGCGCCCGGGGTTATGCAGACGGCACCGTCAGCGCCGACGCCCAGGTGCGCGACCTCGCGGCCGGTGGCTTGTGGAGCAGCCCCAAGGACCTCAGCCACTACGTGCGCATGCTCTTCGCCCGGGGCCTCTATAAAGACAGACAGATACTGGGCAGCCAGTCGATTGACGAGATGTTCAGCCAGCAAAACACCGGCAACGCCCTGGACTTCGACTGCCAGATGGGCCTGGGGTGGTTTCTCGCCCCTTGCGGCGATGAGCCGGTGGGCCCCGGCATTCGCACCTTCCAGCACAGCGGTGGCGGGGATGATTTCGCGGCGCAACTGACGATGCTGCCTGACCAGCAACTGGCCGTGATCGTGATGGCCAACGACAGCAACGCCGAAGAGATGGTGGTGTCCCTGACCACCGACACCCTGCGCCTGATGCTCCAGGCCCAGACCGGCGACCCGGTGTGTGCCGACAACTGTCAGGCGCCCGCCCACGGCCTGAAAATCCGCCAGGTGCCCGCCGCGATCGACCGCAGGCGCCTGGCGGGTTTCTACGCCACGGCCTGGGGCATTTTCCGTATCAAGGACGAAAACGGCCAGCTGTATGGCGAGTTGGCCGACACCCGTTTCGAACTGCTGCGCGACGGCCAGGGCTGGCTGCGGGCACAACAGAAATTCCTCGGCTTCTGGCTCAAGGACCTCGGTGAACTGGGCCGCGTGCAGCTGGATGTGGTAACGGTGCAAGGGCGCCAGATGCTCACCGCCCGCAGCCACGGCCAACGCGTCCCGGTGGGCGAACGCATCGAACAGACCCCGCTGAGCAATGCCTGGGCCGACACCATCGGCACCTATCAAGTGCTCAACACCCATGAGCCCGACGCGCCCCTGAGCGGCATCAGCGTGCGCCTGGAGAACGGCTTCCTGGTGATCCGCGGCCAACTGCACGACGAGCCGCTGACCGACTACATCCTGCTGCCCGTGGACAACGCCCACGCGGTGCTGGCCGGCAACGGCTATGGCCTGGGCGATACCGTGAGTCGCCAGGTCAACGGCCTGAGCGCCTCCGGCTACCACTTCAAACGTACCGATTCTCCCCACAACCCCTTGAGTCTCTGACCTCACATGAAGACCATCATGCGTTCAAAACACCTGTGCCTGTCCCTGACGTCGCTGTGCCTGCTGGCCAGCGCCGACACCCTGCTGGCCGACGACTGGGAATACACCCTCAAGGCCGGCGTGGCCAACCTGCCCCGCTACAGCGGCAGCGACGAGCGAGTCACCGCGCCGGTGCTGGGCGCAGCCATCGTCAGCCCGTGGGGGATTTTCCTCGACACCGACAAGGGCCTGGGCTGGGGTTATGACGGCGGCGGCGCGAGCTTCAGCGCCTACGTCGGCGCCAGCGGCTCACGCAAGGACGAAAGCAAGACCGGGCGCCCGGGCTCGAAGAAACTCAAGGGCATGGGCGAGATCAAGACTCGCGCCCAGGTGGGTGTCAGTGGCAGCTATAACCTGGGCGGGGTGATTCTCGGCGCAACCCTGGAGCATGCGCTTGAGGAAGA
Organism: Pseudomonas sp. 21615526; assembly: GCF_013386245.1. NCBI lineage: Bacteria > Pseudomonadati > Pseudomonadota > Gammaproteobacteria > Pseudomonadales > Pseudomonadaceae > Pseudomonas > Pseudomonas sp. 21615526. The sequence continues at coordinate 16,944 of NZ_JACAOM010000146.1, forward strand.
TGATCACAAGGATTCCGGCAAGGCGTTCACCCACCTGGAACTGAGCCTGGGCACCAATCTGTACGACGGCGACTACGGTTCGCTGGATGCCAGCCTCAGCAGCCATTTTGGCGACAGCAACTACCTGCAGACCTGGTACGGCGTGACCACCGGCCAGGCCGCACAGAGTCGCTTCAAGGCCTACAAGGCCAGCGGCGGCAACATCAGCAACGGGATGAATCTGGTGTGGAGCTTGCCGATCAGCGAACACACACAGTTTTCGACGCTGTTGGATGTGCAGTACCTGGCAGACAAGGCCGGGCAAAGCCCGATTGTGGAGAGACGCTTGCAGACGTCGGTGATGGGGATGGTCGAGTACACGTTCTAACTTTGGTAACCCAATCAAAATGTGGGAGCGGGCTTGCTCGCGAAGGCGGTGTTTCAGTCAATGTATCCGGCGACTGATTCACCGCCTTCGCGAGCAAGCCCGCTCCCACATTTGATCTCCATGGCTCCTGGATGATTACTCGGCATACGCCCAGGTCATCCGGAACGATGCCCCGCCCCACTCCGAATCCAGCACTTCAACCTGCCCGCCATGCCATTGGCACACCCGCCGCACCAGCGCCAGGCCGAGGCCGAAGCCACCGGTGCGGCGGTCACGGCTGGCGTCCAGGCGCAGGAACGGCTCGAAAATCTTCCCTCGCCCTTCCACCGGCACACCGGGCCCATCGTCATTCACTCGAACTTCATAGCCGGTGCCAAACTTCACCAGCGACACTTCCACGCGCCGGTCGGCGTAGCGAATTGCATTGCGCAACAGGTTGATCACCGCCCGTGCCATAAAGCGCGGCTCGATACGGATGTAATCGACTTCACAGGTGCGCAGCAGCAACTGCACGCCTGCCGCCTCGGCCTCCAGGGCGACGCTGCCGATCACACTGTCGAGCCAGCTGTGGGCCTCGATGCTTTCCCGGGTGATCTGCGTGGCGCCGCGTTCCAGGCTGGCGTAGGTCAACAGTTCCGAGACCATTTCTTCCAGCTCGCCGAGGTCGGCATACATGTCGGCGATCAGTGCGCGGCTCTCCCGTGGATCGGCCTGTTGCTTGAGCTGGTCGAGCTCAAACGACAGCCGCGCAATCGGCGTACGCAGCTCGTGAGACACGGCGTTGGTCAACTCGCGCTGGTTGGCGATCAGGCTTTCAATGCGCTCGGCCATCTGGTTGAAGTGCCCCGCCAGTTCGCGCACGGTAGAACGGCGCGGCAGCAGGATGCGCGAGCCGAGATCGTTGTCACCGAAACGTTGCGCGGCCAGGCGGATATGCTCCAGGTCACGCCAATGGGGCCGAACCCAGAAGTACAGGACAATCGCCAGGCACAGGCCGAGGAAGCCATAGGCCCACATGTACAGCCACTTGGGCTCTTCCGGCAGTTTGATTTCCAGCAGTTGGTGGCCGCCGTCGATGTTGGAGATGAACTCCATGAAATCCCCACGCACCACCAACTCGCCACTGGCCAGCAGTTGCTGCTCACGCTCGGTAAGTTTCAGCGTGTCCCGCTGCACCAGCGCCAGGCGCAGCCCATAGTGCGGTTGCAACTCGGCTAGGCGGGCGGCGCGCGCTTCCCCCGTCACCGGCCGCAATTGTTCCACCAGCCCATACGCCGGGCCGCGCAGGGCTTCGCGGTTGTAGGTTTCGTTGGCTTCCGGCAACAGCTCATCGAAGGTGTAGTTCACCAGCCAGATCGCCCCGGCCAAGCCAATGGCCAGGATGATATACAGACGCAGAAACAGCCTTAACATCTAGACCTCCCAGGCGAACGGATTGAACAGGTAGCCCTTGCCCCAGATGGTCTTGATGCACACCGGTTCCCGGGGGTTGTCATTGAGCTTGCCGCGCAGTTTGCTGATGTACACGTCGACGCTGCGGTTGAGCCCGTCAAAGGCAATACCGCGCATGCGGTTGAGAATGTCATCGCGGGAGAGGATTTTCCCGGCGGCGCTGGCCAGCAACCACAGCAGTTCGAATTCCATGGTGGTCAGGTCGATCTTCTCCCCGCCCAGGCTCACCACCCGGCAACTGCGGTCGATGGCCAGGCGGCCGAACTCAAGGGCGCCGCGCACCGTGGGTTCCGGCGCCTGGCGACGTTGCAGGGCGCGCAGGCGAGCCAGCAGCACAGGCGGCTTGATCGGCTTGATCACATAATCATCGGCGCCGGACTCCAGGCCGAGGATGTGGTCGAGGTCGTCTTCCTTGGCGGTGAGGATCACGATGGGTGTGTCGGACACGTTGCGAATTTCACGGCACACATGCAGGCCGCTCTGACCGGGCAGCATCAGGTCGAGCACGACGATCTTCGGCTTGAACTCCAGGAACGCCGCCAGCGCCAGGTCGCCGCGGTGCACGGCCAGCACCTCGAAGCCATGCTGGGACAGGAAATGGGCGATCAGCCCTGCCAGTTTCTCATCGTCCTCCACGAGCAAGACCTTGCCGAGACCCAAGTTATCCATAAATTTCCAGTGCACGCGCGGATTGAAGTGTGCGCATTATAGGTGGCAAGCCGGCAGACTAAAGCAGCTGGCCATCACTGGCCGACGAAGCTTCATGCTTTTAAGAGTTTTTAACAGTTTCACCGCAGTCTTTAACTCGGTACCGTCCGCCAGATGCGCCCCACACGCTTTTCGGAAGTGTCGCTGATGACAACACCACAAACACAAGAGAATCATGGCCCTCTACCTACATAGCGGGAGAAAACCATGTTCGTTCGTCACAAATCAGACATTGAAAACACCGCGCACTTTGTCGAATGGGGCGCTGGCACCAGCCATCGGTTGCTGACGGAAAAGGACGGGATGGGTTATACCGTCTGCCACACCGTCGTGCGTGCCGGCACCGAGTCACTGCTGCAATACCGCAATCACCTGGAGGCTTGCTACTGCATCGCCGGTGAGGGTGAAGTCGAAGATATGGACGGTAACGTCTACCCGATCCGCCCCGGTGATATTTATGCGCTGGACCAACACGACTGCCATTATCTAAGAGGCGGAAAGGAGCAGGACCTGGTGCTGGTCAGCGTATTCAACCCGCCGCTCAAGGGCGACGAGCGCCACAATCTCACGGATAAATCCGGCTCCGGCTACTGACGACGATTTGACTCACGGACACGAGCACACCATGCGCAAGGATTACCTGGCTTTCTTCATTTCGTTGTTTCTGTCACGCCTGGCCGACCAGATTCTGTTGTTCATCGTGCCGCTGATCGTGTTCCAGACCACCAACAGTGTGTCGTGGGCGGGCCTGGCGTTTTTTGTCGAATCCTTGCCGCGGTACCTGTCGTTCCCGGTGTGCGGGGCGTTGTGCGACAAATATCCCGCCGTGCGCGTCCTGCATATCAGCCAGGTGTACCGGGCGCTGGCGTGTGTGGCGGCGGTGCTGCTGTATGGAATGTTCGACGGGATTTACTGGATTGTCATGCTTTCGGCGCTGTGCGGCGTGTTGACCACCCAGGGCATCATGGCCCGGGAGGTGCTGCTGCCGCATATCTTCAAGCATTACACCTACGCCAAGACCTTGTCCTACTCGCAGATTGCCGACCAGACCGGGCTGGTGCTGGGCCCGCTGGTGGCGGCGCTGATGTTGGGCGTCTGGGCCTGGCACTGGGTCGTGCTGGGGGTTGCCGGGCTGTTCCTGCTGGCGGACCTGGCGATGCGCATCTGGCAACGCCACACCACGGTCAATCTTGAAACTTTCGAGCAGCACAACGACATCTGGCTGCAACCGTTGCGCGTTGCCTTCGGGCATATCCGCGACCTGCCGGAGCTGAAAAGGATTATCGCCCTGGCGGTGGGTGTGAACCTGATCATCGGCGTCACCCTCGCCACTTCCGCCGCGATGGTCATTGGCCAATACGCCGCCGGCAAGGACACCTACGCCGGGTTGCAGGCGGCCGGCGCGCTGGTGACCATCGCCATCCTGTTTTTCCTGGCGCGCGCTTCCCTGCCGCTCAAGGTGCTGGGCGGTTTGTCGTATTCGATGATTGCCGTGGGAGCGTTGATCACGGCCATCAGCCCGAATGTGTGGGCTTACGCCGTGGGTTTCCTGCTGCTGACCGGTTTCGACAAGATGTTCAACGTGTACATCCGCAGCGTCCGACAACGGGTAATCCCGGCCCGGGACTTTGGCAAGACGGTGGGCGTGCTGACCTTGCTCAACAACCTCTCGCAGCCGCTGGCCGGTTTGCTGATCGCACTGCTGGCGGCGCCGCTGGGGACGCAGGCGGTGATCCTGATACTGGCCGGGATCACCGCGTTGCTCGGTGCAGCGGTTGCGTCAGGCTGGCACGCCGCTGTGAAAGCGGAACTCGACGTCCGGTGACTCGATCAGTTCCTGCTCGGCGGTGCGTACACGGTCGATGACCTGGGCGATGTCCTTGGCGTCGCCGTACTGGTAAGCCAGTTTCAGGTAACCCTGGAAATGCCGGGCCTCGCTTTTCAGCAGGCCGAAATAGAACTTGCCGAGTTCTTCGTCCAAATGCGGCACCAGTGCTTCGAAACGCTCGCAACTGCGGGCTTCGATAAACGCGCCGACCACCAGGGTATCCACCAGTTTGACCGGTTCATGGCTGCGCACCACCTTGCGCAAACCCGAAGCGTAGCGGCCGGCGGACAGTTGGCGCAGCTCGATCTTGCGCTTCTTCATCAGGCGCATGACTTGCTCGTGGTGCACCAGTTCTTCCCGGGCCAGGCGTGACATCAGGTTGATCAGGTCGACGTGGGAATGGTACTTGGCGATCAGGCTCAAGGCGGTGCTGGCGGCCTTGAATTCACAGTTCTTGTGGTCGATCAGCAGGGTTTCCTGGTCGGCCAACGCGGCCTGGACCCAGCCGTCAGGGGTGCGGCAACCGAGGAATTCGTGGATTTCTGGCAGGTTCATCGGGCTCACGGGCAAAGATTCACAAAAGGCCGGCGATTATACCGACCGCGCCGCAGACCGCCAGCTACCGGGCTTGATGTGCATCAACATGACGTGTGCCGGGCAGCAACTATAGTTGTTCCACGCCCACCCTTTATTGGAGAACCCGACCATGCAAGCCATACGCAGCATCCTGGTGGTCATCGAGCCTGAGCATTCGGAAAGCCTGGCCCTCAAGCGCGCCAAGCTGATTGCCGGCGTCACCGGGGCACATTTGCATTTGTTGGTGTGTGACAAGAAGCACGAGCATTCTGCGATGTTGAGCCTGCTGAAGGCCGGTTTGCAGGAGGATGGCTACAGCGTCACCACCGAACAGGCGTGGAATGACAGCCTGCATGAAACCATCATCGACGTGCAGCAGGCGGAGGGTTGTGGGTTGGTGGTCAAGCAGCATTTCGCTGACAGCCCGCTGAAAAAGGCGCTGTTGACGCCTGCCGACTGGAAGTTGATGCGCTACTGCCCGACTCCGGTGCTGCTGGTGAAGACGTCCAGGCCTTGGGCTGGCGGGGTGATTTTGGCGGCCATCGATGTGGGCAATTCTGATGCCGAGCATCAGGCGTTGCATAACGCGATCATTGATCATGGGTTTGATATCGCGAGCCTGGCCAAGGCGCAGTTGCATGTGATCAGTGCGCATCCGTCGCCAATGCTGTCGGCGGCGGATCCGGTGTTTCAGCTCAAGGAGACGATCGAGGCCCGGTATCGTGAGCAGTGCAAGGCGTTCCAGGCGGAGTTCGATATTGACGACACTCATCTGCATATCGAGGAAGGGCCGGCGGATGTGTTGATTCCTCACGCGGCGCACAAGTGGCAGGCGGCGGTGACCATCATTGGTACGGTGGCGCGCACCGGGATTTCCGGGGCGTTGATCGGGAATACGGCGGAGGTGGTGCTGGATGCGGTGGACAGTGATGTGTTGGTGCTTAAGCCGCAGGAGTTGATGGATCATCTGGAAGAGCTGGCTAATGGGTGATGCTTCTTTTTGGGGGCATATCCGTTTTTGGGGGATGGCTTGTATTGGTTCCGCTCTTACAGCGGGTCACTTTT